>CAZQAF010000036.1:0-35658 GCA_964591175.1 uncultured Desulfobacteraceae bacterium
GGCGAAAATTTTAACCACAGGAATACATTGAGTATTTTGAGGATTAAAATTTGAGTCTGACGCAGAAATTGGGCAAAAAAGGGCGTTTTGCAAAGGTCTCTATACCTGAAGCTCAAGTTTCGCACCTATATTTAAAAAAAGATGATCTATCTGAGGAGTCGGGGGCGCTCCATGGATAATCTTTTTTTTAAATCGCATGAACTCGCGGCAAGGGATCGTAAGGAATGAACAGGATATTATTTTCAAGATATCAATTGGTTAAGTTCATCATTTTAAATTCTTTTAGAGACCGATTTCGGAATGTACCTGTTCTTTCCAACGATCCCTAAGCCGCTCAAACAGCATCCGATTTAAAAAAAAGATTATCCATTCCGCTCTTTTTAACGATTTAGAAGAAAAACTCTTCTATGGCTCATCTATTTTAGAAAAATACTCCGGTCCTCAGCTATTTTAAAGCGCGAAACTTGAGCAAAAAACCTAAATTACGCCAAAAATTGCGTTAATCATAATAGTCGGGCGCCTTCTTAAAGCCTTTCCATGCTTCCGGGTCATGCCCCGTAACAATGGTGGCGTCACAGAGATCGCGCAGGTTCTTCATCCTCTGAACCGATTTTACGGTCTCTCCGGCATTCCACATGAGGCCCGGCAAAATATTATCATTAATGTTCTGCTGCGTGTAGCAGGAATCAGCGGCAAAGAACATGGGACCGGTATTCGGCAAATTGATCAGAACAGACTGATGCCCCGGCGTATGACCCGGTGTGAAATAAATGATGATTGATCCGTCGTTGAACAGGTCCAGCTTATCGTCGCGCCATCCTTCCAAAATTACCCAATCCACGTCTTTATCAAAATCTTTCCGGATGTATGCGGCTTTCATATAATAGTCGGGCGCGTATGCAAAGTGCAGCTCTTCACGCTGAACCAGGTATTTCGCATTGGGGAAATGCCCGACGCATCCCGCGTGATCCAAATGGAGGTGAGAGAGGATGACATACTTGATCTCTTCCGGTTTAACGCCTACTTTTTGAATAGCGTTCACGCACCACTGCTCTTCGGTCATGACGGGGTCATAGGCAGCCAAGATGCCGCCCCAGTGTTCCTCTTTATTGTGAATGGTTTCATAAGCATTCCCGGTATCGAAGAGAACCTTGCCTTTCGGATGATCGATCAGCAAAAACGGCACCGGAACGTCAAAAGGCTTTCCCACATCGAGTCCCAGCGTAAAAAACTGTTTTTGGCTTTTCAGAATTCCGGCCTCAAAGAAATACAACTTCATAAGAAACCTCCTTTTTTATAAAATTACCAATTGACCAAGGATTGCTTGAAGATTTCCGCCAGATCCTGTTGGCTGGGTTTCCTTGGCGAAATGGTCAGCAACCGTTGTTGTTTCCAAGCGCCTTCCACCAGTCCGGGAATGTCGCTTTCATCATAGCCGAGGCCTTCGATGCCATTGGGAAAGCCGATATCCTTCATCAGGTCGATCAGTGCCTGGGCAAGACAGTCTCCGGCTTCCTTTAAAGGAATACCGCAAACATCGAAGCCCAGCGCCTCTGCGGCGTCGAGGTGCCTTGCGCTTAAGGCGGGTGCGGTAAACCTGAAACATGCCGGTGCGGTTACGGAAACCGAAATACCATGGGGCACCATGGGTTCCGCGGCATTATAGTCGGGCGGATAATAATTCTTGACCATTCCCGCGATGGGATATCCCAGAGCATGGGGCACATGAACGCCGGCATTGCCGAAACCGATGCCGGCAAAGGTTGACGCCGCCATCATGTGATAGCGGGCATCAAGATCGCAGGGGGAAAGAGCGGCCCTGCGAAGATAGTTGCCGCCCAGTTCGACGGCCTTATAGCTCCATAGGTCCGCAATGAGGTTGGATCCGATATAGGGCGGTCTCTGGGCCGGGGATTCCGGTTTTGGTCTGGCATTAAATGGAACGGCGGTATATGACTCTATGGCATGGGTGAGAACATCCATACCACATGACGCCGTAACCATGGGCGGCATGGAGAGCGTGTTCAACGGATCGATGATGGCAAGGGCGGGTCTGATGTAAAAATGAGAGATGCCCGTTTTGACGTGCAAATCCAGCAAATCCAGAACAATTACCGTAGTGGCCTCACTGCCTGTTCCGGCAGTGGTCGGAAGTGCGATGAGGGGCTTCAGAGGTCCCGGCACCGGCTTTCCTTTGCCGATGGGCGGGTTGATGTAATCCAAAAGATCGGCGGGATAAGTGCTGTAAAGATTCATTGCCTTGGCGGTATCAATCACCGATCCGCCGCCGACGGCCACCAAACCGTCAATCTTTTTTCCCTTGAGGAATTCGATCGCTTTTTTGAAACTAACGTCCGTCGGCTCAACGCCGACGTCGTAATACGGCTCAATGTCAACGCCTTCACCGGCGAGAATCTTTTCGATTTTTGACGGCAGGCCGGTTTCGACAATATTCGAGTCGCTGACCAAAACGACGCGTTCAAGGGCCATACGTTTTAATTCGTAGCCCAACTCTTCGGTCGCGCCAAAGCCGAATTTCGTCGGTGTCGTCGACAAAGGGATGATCGTCTCGGTGGGTATGTTGTAGCTCAATTCAGCTTCCAAAATGTCACCTCCTTTTCCTTGGCCCTATCCTATCCGGGCCCCTAAAAGGGATTAAAAAAAGAACATATGGGCAGTTTTAACTGCTATAGAAAACTATCATTGAATATGAGCAATTTGGATGCCAGTTTTTTTGCTTTGATCCAAAAAAGTGATGCCGACCGAATTGCATGGGAGATATTGAACAGTTAACTATTTCTTGAAAAAATCGGAAGGCGTGCTCAATGGTGGATTACAATCGTTTCCGAGGCATTTTTGCAGTGCGCCATGCATTTTTGCAGGCTCAGCTGCCCTTTTTCAATTTTCGGGTAAGCGTCGTAGGATCGATACCGAGAACTCTTGCAGCATCTGACGTTTTTCCGTATTTTTTCAAAGTTTCCTTGATGAGATGTCTTTCATATCGACCTACAGTGCTTTTCAGCGTCATGCCATTATCCGGCCCGATATTTTCTTTGATGCACATATCGACACCGCTTCCTGATATTTCAGGAGGAATATCACCGAGTGAAATATGGCTTGTTGAAGAAAACACGATGAGCTGTTCAACAAGATTGCGCAGCTCTCTGACGTTTCCGGGCCAACTGTATCTGAGCAGAATTTCTTGTACCTCTGGGGAAAGGAATTTCTTCAAGCCGTACTCCGCCGACAGCCGGGTCATGAAATGGTAGACAAGCGGCAAAATATCCTGTGGTCTCTTTCTGAGCGGGTCTATATGAATGGTAAGAACTTTGATTCTGTAATAGAGATCGCTGCGGAAAGCGCCCTGTTCGATGCAGTCGCGTAAGTCCTTATTCGTTGCGCAAATGATGCGTGTTTTGACTTTCCTGGACTTGCTGCTCCCAAGGGGCCGAATACACCCTTCATCCAGTGCCGTCAGCAGCTTGGCCTGCAAGTCTAAAGACATTTCACTGATTTCATTGAGAAACAAAATCCCTCCGTCAGCTGCAGCAAAAAGCCCTGTTTTTCCACCCTTGCGCGCACCGGAAAAGGCGCCCTCTTCATAGCCGAAAAGCTCCGATTCCATGAGTTCCCCCGGAATTGCCGAACAATTCACCTGGATATACGGCTGATCTTTCCCGACCCTTTGCAGAAGATGAATATATTTGGCCATCAGGTCTTTTCCAACCCCGGTTTCTCCGGTCAGGAGGACTGGAGATTCATATTTGGCGGCACATACGACTTGCTTCAATGTAAATATTGAAAGGGGGTCCCTGGCCACAATGGGTAAAGAATCAAATTTGGGCAGAACACAGCGGGATTTATTGCCTGCGGCATCAATTCTATCGATTCCGGGTAATTTCGCTCCCGGCCACACGGCGCTCATCTGTTGTTCAAACTCTATACATTTCCGGACGATGGTTTCAAGGGAAAGTAAATCCTGAACAAACGTCACAACATAGGCCAGTTTTTTATGCTTTGTGTATATCGGAGCGCCGGTCACGAAGACGTCCTTGCCGCTGATGATCTTTTGGGCGAATGTCACATTTCCGACCGCTTGATACTTCAACTTCTTCAGAACAGACAGCGTTGCGCTCCTGGAGAAATAACCTCTTTCGACGAGTTCTCTTAAATTTCTACCGACCAGGTCGCTCTCGGGTAAAAACGCAATCTTTTCGTAGGCCGGGTTGACTTTAATGGTATACGCTTTCGGGTTCGCAACATACAAGCCGGTATATGAATTAATAAAATCAGGATGGTTATCAATTGAGACAATAGCGTGCAGGTCAATCTTATGTTTGCTGGAAGACTCTTTTTCAAAAGAGACGAGCAGATGTCCCAAAGGTCTGCCCGAAGCATCCAATCTGAGATTGACGACTTTAAAGGCCTTGTCACGACTTTCCGGCGGTGGTTTTCTGAAGCGTTCCCAGAGACTTGGCAGGGCTTCGCAAATCGTCGGGAAATATCCGCCTTTATGTTCGATATTGTATTTCAGCAGGAAGGCTCGGTTGCAGTAGATAAGATGACCGGTATCGGTGATTGCTGCAATTGTGGCGTCTTCGGTGTCGAGAATGGCATAGGGGTTTTCCGGACTAACCCTTATTTCATTTTGACAGTTGCGCAAATTTAGGAGCCGGTACATGTTTAGCTCCTTCACAACATTGTTTGATGGTAAAAATGCAGGATGAACAAGATAAGCCGGGAGCCGACATATGGTAAAACATCCTTTACGATACGACTTGAAAATAGCATAGCAGAGACGAACCGGGCCGTCAATTTCATTTTTTATCAACCCGCTCCGCCTGTTGACGGGATCCGCCAAAGGCGGACAAGTCTCCGACATGCATAGTCCGGTATGTCTAAAACTTGGGACGAGGGCTCAACACCGATATCGGACGAAAAGACTTTTATAAGATCAGCTGATAATCGCCGCCATCGTATTGGATTACGGCGCACAAGCCAGGAAGCTGCTGGTTGCGGCGGGTACTGTGAAGTCTGCCGCCATCATAACGCTCAAAACGGCAATGGTCACAATGGAGAAGATAAACAGCTTTTTAGCCCATACGCGTTCATCGCACCTTTTAAAACCCGTCAGGGCCATCCACAGCCAGGACAAGCTCATCGCAGCCGCCACCGCAAGATAGCCGTAACCGGCGTACCCGCCGACGGTCAGCATGAGCGCGGCTGCGGTAAAGGCCAGTATATAGGCGACGATATGCTTTTTTGTCGTCGGCATTCCCCGATGGACAGGCAGCACCGGGATCCCGGCCGCGGCGTAGTCTTTAAAGCGGTAAATGGCGATGGCGTAACAATGGGGCATTTGCCATAAAGTGAAGATCGATAATATGATCAGTGCGCCCATGTCGAAGCGGCTGCCGACGGCGCAATACCCGGCAAGCGGCGGCGCAGCCCCCGCCAGGCTGCCGATCAACGCGCTATATACGGAATTGCGTTTCAGATACAGGCTGTAGACAACCACATAGATTACAAAACCCATCAGCACGATGGCAGCGCACAGCATGTTCGTTGCCGACCAGAGCAGTACCATGCCCGCAATGCCCAGAAACAATGCGTAACATACGGCGGCTTTCGGCGACATCAACCCTTGGGCGAGGACACGGTTGCGCGTCCGGACCATTTTTCGGTCCATGTTTCTATCGATGATGTTGTTGAACACGCATCCGGAAGCGACAACAAGAGATATGCCGATGATGGTCGACAGCAAAGCGCCGATATCAATGCGTCCTTTGGAAGCCAGAAGAAAGCCGCCCGCAGCGGTAATCAGGTTGCCGAAAATGATTCCCGGTTTGGTCACGAGAATATATTTTTTAATCGCTTCAGGCATGGTCACATCATGCGATAATTAAGGTCGGCCATGATCCAGAGGGACAAGGCGACAAAAAGGATCAAGATCAACAAGGTAATTACCAGGGCCAGTATATTCCAGCGCGCCGTCGAAGAGGTATCCAAGTGTAAAAAGTAGTGCAAATGCACCAGGATCTGCAAGACGGCCGCACCGAAGATGCCGGTGAGAACCGTCCAACGGGGCAATCCGCCGCTCTGAATCGCCAGCGCAAAGGCGATGGCCGTCAGCAGGATCGAGAGAATGAATCCAATGGTATAGGATTTAAAGCTTCCTCTGCCCGCACCGGCCCTGTCCATTGGCGTTCGGTTCATTTACAACACCCCCATGAGATAAACAATGGTAAAGACGCCCACCCAAACGATATCCAGAAAATGCCAGAAAATACTCAGGCGTATCAGCCGGGATTGGACCGGTGATGTCAGTCCCTTGACGACGGTCTGGGCCATCATGACCACCATCCAGATCAGGCCGAAGGTGACATGGGTTCCGTGCGTGCCCACCAGGGTAAAAAATGCCGATAGAAATCCGCTTCGCTCCGGCCCGTTGCCGTCGAGAATCATGTGGTGGAATTCATTGATCTCCATGCCGATGAATCCGAGGCCGAGAAGGAACGTAACGAACAGCCACATCAAAACCAGATTTTTCTTGTCCTCGTGCATGGCCAGCATGGCCAGGCCGTAGGTTGCGCTGCTGAACAAAAGGATCATGGTTTCACCGAATGTATAGGGCAGGTGAAACAGATCCTTTCCGGTGGGACCGCCGGCATAGTTGTGGCCCAGGACGATATACGTTGCGAAAATCGCGCCGAACAGGACAAGGTCGCTCATGATGTAGAGCCAGAAACCGAAGGCCTGATTCGCGATGGGATCCGGGTGCTCGAATTCTTCTGTAATAGGAGTGTCTATTGTCGAAGCGTCGGTTGTCATCATTTACACCTGTGGTAAGATTTCCGGCTCTCCACGGCCGCCTGCGAGACGGTTCATTTCGGCGGCGGATGCCAATTGCCGATAGCGCAGATTCTCGATTTCTTCCACTTCGGCCGCCGGTATCGTGTATTCCGTGTCGTCATCGCTTGCCCGGACAATGAGCAGAAAGAGCATGCCCAGGGCGCAGAGGACGGCCAGCCACCAGATATACCAAACCATGGCGAATCCGAACAGAAAAACCAATATGCCGTTGATAAATCCATCCCCGGTGTTTTTCGGCATGTGGATATCGTGGTATCGATCCGGCTTTTGATACGCGATACCTTTTTCCTTCATATCCGTAAATGCGTCGATATCATACACCGTGGGGATTGCTGCAAAGTTATACACCGCCGGGGGCGAGGACATCGCCCACTCCAAAGTGCGGCCGTCCCAGGGATCGCCGGTCAGGTCGCGGGTGTCCTGGCGTTGTTTAATGCTCACAACCAATTGAATCATTTGGCAGAGGACGCCGATCAGGATCAGGGCGAGCCCCCCGGCAGCGACGACCAGATAAGGATGCCAGGCCAGGTTGCTGTAATGGTACATGCGGCGCGGCATGCCCATGAAACCCAGAATATACAGGGGTGCAAAGGCGAAGTAGAAGCCGATCAGCCAGCACCAGAATGCGGGTTTTCCCCACTTTTCGTTCAAGGTAAATCCGAAGGCCTTGGGGAACCAGTAGGAATAGCCGGCAAAGTAGCCGAAGAGCGATCCGGAGATCAGCATGGTGTGAAAGTGGGCGATCAAAAAGAGGCTGTCATGGAGCACATAGTCGGCGGGCGGCGATGCCAGGAGCACGCCGCCCATGCCCCCTATGGAGAAGGTGGTGATGAATCCCAGGGTCCAGAGCATGGGTGACGTGAATCTTACGCGGCCGCGGTACACGGTAAAAAGCCAGTTGAAGATTTTTACGCCGGTGGGAATGGCGATAATCATGGTCGTAATGCCGAAGAAGATGTTCACGTCGGGACTCGCGCCCATGGTGAAGAAATGGTGCAGCCAAACGACAAAGGAAAGGACCATGATCGCCATAGTGGCAAACACCATTGATGTATAACCAAACAACGGTTTTCTGGAAAAGGTGGCCACAACCTCCGAAAAGATGCCGAATGCCGGCAGCACTACGATATAGACTTCGGGATGTCCCCAGATCCAGAACAGGTTGACATACATCATCATGTTGCCGCCGAGGGTGTTGGTGAAAAAATGCATGCCCAGATAGCGGTCAAGAGTCAGCATAGCAAGGGCCACGGTCAGCACCGGAAATGCCAATACCATGAGCACGAGGGTGCACAGCGCCGTCCAGATGAAGATCGGCATCCGCATGAGGGTCATCCCGGGAGCGCGCATTTTAAAAATGGTGACAAGAAAGTTGATGCTGGTCATCAGCGAACCGATGCCGGCGATCTGGAAAGCCCATATCCAATAATCCACGCCCACACCGGGACTGTATTTCAATTCCGTTAGAGGCGCATAGCCGGACCATCCGGCTTTGGAAAATTCGCCCACTCCCAGCGATATCATGACCAGAAATGCACCGGCGACGGTCAGCCAGAGGCTGACCGAATTCAAATACGGAAATGCCACGTCCCGAGCGCCGATTTGGGGCGGTATGACGATATTCATCAGTCCGACCAGAAACGGCATGGCCACGAAAACAATCATGATCGTGCCGTGTGCGGTGAATACCTGGTTAAAGTGGTCGGGATGCAGATAACCGTGAGATGCGCCCGCAGCCAGCGCCTGCTGTGATCGCATCATAATCGCATCGGAAAGCCCGCGCAGCAGCATCACCAGCGACAGGATAATATACATAATGCCGATCCTTTTGTGATCGACGCTGGTGAGCCAGTCCTTCCAAAGGGAGGTCCATTTCCGGTAGTATGTGATCAGGCCCAGAATCACCAGTGTCAGCAGAAGCGAACCGTAGACGGCGCTCATGACGATCATGTCGTGGTAAGGCACTGCTGAAAGGCTTAACTTTCCAAACATATCAATTTCCTTCCGAAACACCGGTTTTCAAGTGTATTGATTCGGATGCCTCTTTCACGACCCTTGGATTCATATTCATGGTTTTATTGTATTTGCGGATGATGCCGTCGAAAAGACCGGGTGTCACTGAAGAAAAGAGCGACACTGGGTAATTGGCACTCGGCTTTTCGAGTTCCTGGTATCGGGCCGGGTCGAGTTTGTCCGGTGATTGTTTGACCTTTTGAATCCACGCTTCGAATTCTTTCGGAGAAACGGCAATGGCCTTGAAGTGCATCCCGGTGAAGCCGCGGCCGCTGAAATGCTGGTTCTGGCCCAGGTATGTGCCCGGTTCATCAGCCAGAAGATGCAACCGGGTTTGCATGCCGGCCATGGCGTATATCTGGCTGCCGAGTTGGGGGATGAAAAAGGACGTCATCACCGTGTCGGACGTGATCCTGAAACTCAGCGGAACGCCTACAGGGAAAACAAGCTGATTGACGGCAGCGATGTTTTGGTCCGGAAAGATGAACAGCCATTTCCAATCCATGGACACGACCTCGATGTTGACGGGTTTGACGCCGGTATCGATGGGTTTATAGGGGTCCAGATGAACGGTGAAATGCCAGATCAGGGTTCCGAGAATCGTAATAATGACCGCGGGAACCAGCCAGACAACCCATTCGATTTTGGCGGAACGGCTCCACTTCGGCATATAGGTGGCTTTGGGGTTGGAGGACCGGTATTTTCTGGGAAATAAGACGTCCATGACTGCAACGGGAATGACGACAATCAGCATCAGCGCTATGGCCACAATGATGACGAACCGTTCGGCATCGCCGATGGGACCTTTGGGATGAAACAGAAGTATATTGCTACAACCTCCGAGGAAAACTACACCGAACAGCGACAACAATCCGATCATGACCAGATTTTTTTTCCTCTTCATATTTTCACTCCGGTGCCCCAAAGATATTTACAAGCCATCTTAAAAATACATCTATCGCCTGATTACGGCACTGTCCCACAAGCGTGACCCACCGTTAGGTCACATTCATAAAAGGTTGCGGCTTTACATTGATCATTCCGGCAGCCGACTGGGATTACTTTTGAAGATTAAAAAAGATTGATTGATAAGAACATGCTTCTTGAGAGCGGAAATCTTGAAAGTCTTTAGAATAAATAACACTCATGATATTCGCTCTCTACCCCGGTTTGGAAGCGAAACCGGTTACAAAAAGACATATCAACAGCCAACCGGACTGTCAATTTCTATTTTTGGGGTTTATTTTATCCGGCTTGAGAAAACCACATGCAGGTATGATGTTGAGATGGCTTTCAGTGTTTTTTGCGCACGATCCCTTTACCGCGGATCCTCATGGCAGTCGGCCAGACATACACAATCGGGCTGGCCACAAATATCGAGGAATAGGTGCCCACGATGACACCGATGGTCAGCGCCAGGGAAAAGTCACGCAGCAGCACGCCGCCCATTAACAGCAATGCGATCAACACCATTAAAACGGTCCCCGAGGTGATCAGGGTCCGGCTGAGAACTTCATTGATGCTTTGATTGATGATCTGCCCGAGCTCCGGTTTTCCCTTTTTGAGGAGGTTTTCCCGGATGCGGTCGAAGACGACAACGGTATCGGTGAGGGAATATCCTGCCAGCGTGAGCAGGGCCGTAACCAGCAGCAGGGTAATTTCCTTGTTTAAAAGATAGAATATGCCCAGCACGGTGAGCACATCGTGAAATGTCGCCACGGCGGCTGCAACACCGAAACGGAAATCAAACCGCCAGGCAAGATAGATAATGATGCCGGCCAGGGAAATCGCAACGGCAATCAGGGCGGCCTTTTTCAGATCATGGCTGACGGAAGCGCCGATTTCCGCTTTGCTCTCGATGACAAATCCTTTTTCGGGGAGTTCCTGGTGAAGGACGGCAGCCACCTTATCCGCCGCGCCACCCACGGAGCGCTCCGCTTTTTTGATGCGAACGATCAACATATTTTGCTCCGGCACGTTTTGCAGCTCATAATCCGCCAGATGGTGACGGGCCAGGGCAGCCCGGATCTCTGCCAGACCAAAAGGTTTTTGTGCCTTGAACTGCATCATCGCCCCGCCGGTGAAATCCACCCCCAGGTTCGCCCGGCCGCCCTGGATCTGCACAAAGGCAAAAAGGCCCAAAGAAACCAGCACGCCGGATAATAAAAAGGCCCCTTTCCTGAGCTTGATAAAATCGATGCGGGTGTTTTTGATGATCTGAAGAAAACGGATCGATTTAAGCCGGCGTTTGAAGTTCAGGTAATCATAGACCACCCGGGTGCCGAAGAGAGCGGTAAAAAGGTTGAAAATGACACCGACGCTGAGGGTGACGGCAAACCCCTTGATGGGTCCCGTGCCGAAGAGAAACAATGCAAAGGCGGTAATCAGGGTGGTGATATGGCTGTCGACGATGGTCCAAAGTGCTTTATCATAGCCGCCTTCCACGGCCGACCGAAACGGTTTGTTGAGCGCAAACTCTTCGCGCATGCGCTCGAAAATCAGCACATTGGAGTCCACCGCCATTCCGATGGTCAGAACGATGCCGGCAATGCCCGGCAGCGTCAGGGTGGCGCGGAACAAAGAAAGCGCGGCCATCATGAAAATCAGGTTTAACAAAAGCGCCATGTCGGCAATCAGACCGGAAAGCCGGTAATACACGAACATGAACAATATGACCAGCACCCCGCCCAAAACGGCCGAAGCCACCCCTTTATGGATGGAGTCAAGACCCAGCGTGGGACCCACCGTTAGATTTTGGACGATATCCACCGAGGCGGGCAGGGCGCCGGCGCGCAGGACAATGGCCAGATCGTGGGCTTCTTCGGTTGTAAAAGAACCGGTAATCTGAGCATTGCCGCCGGATATCTGCTCCCGTATGACCGGCGCCGACTGGACGATATCGTCTAAAATGATCGCCAGTTGCTGACCCACATACTCCCCGGTGATCCGCTTGAAAATGAGCGCACCCCTCTGATTCAGGGTCAGGGCGACGGAAGGTTCACTGTAAGGGCCCGTGATTTCCACTTTAGCGGTCTTTAGCATCTCACCGGTCATCAGTGTTCTTTTCTTCAACAGTATCGGTGCCATGGCTGTCCGGCCGGTTTCGGGATCCACCCTTTTTTCCATGTAAGCTTCATCGCCGGCCGGGATCAGCCCTTTGAGCGCAAGATTCAGCGCCTTGTGCGAAAAATTATCTTTCAGGCGGCCCGAATCGATTTTTTCCGCGATCAGTGCGGGAAGATCGATATCGGCCTGGGAATCGACCAGCTTGAATTCGAGCTGGGCCGTCCGTCCGATCAGCTGGATGGCCCGTTGCGGATCTTTGATGCCCGGAAGCTGGACGACAATTTCGTCTTTTCCCTGCTGCAGCAGGACAGGCTCCGAGACGCCGAACTGATCGATCCGGTTCCGAATAATCTCAACGCTTTGGGCAACGGAATTATCTTCGATATCGTGGACCGTTTTGGCGTTGAGTCCCAAATCCACGGATGCCGCTTTCCGGGTCTGCGAAGCGGAAAGCACCACAAGGTTGGGATATTCCCGGGCCAATATTTTCTGAAGCGATCCCAAATCAGAAGGGTTGAGAAGCTGCAAGTGCACATGATTCGATCCCCTCGATTCAGTTGGACCCATGGTGATGCCTCTTTCCTTCAGGTTTTGTCTCAGATCCGTTATATTCAGCTCCAGACGGGTCTGCACCGCCTGGGGCAGGTTGACCTTTAATATAAGGCTCATACCCCCCTGAAGGTCCAGACCCAGACGCATTCCGTCGGATGCTAAAATTTTGGCCAGCCCGTCCGGCAGATGTTTGATGAATGAAGGCAGCGAAAAAAAGATGGCTAAGATCGTGAGAACGACCAGAAATATAAATTTGCGATAAATTGTCTTCAACCCGGCAGTCCTTTGTTTTTGGTCAAAAGGTGGGTATAATGAAAACGCTCCTCGCTGTCGGCACTTTGCAGAGTGGACCGAAAGATTTCTTCGGCCGGGGCAAAGACAGTATATCTATTCCTAATAATAGAGGTGCTTTGAATTGTCAATTGCTATTTTTGCCCAAAATCCACCGCCTGTGTTTTAGTCTGCATCACTTAAAGGCTCAGCGGTGGCTATTTTAAGAAAAATCAGAGCCGGCGGGACATCGGTGGAAAAGGGTCTTTCGGCTTTTCAGCGATAAGACAGATTGATGATTCTCCAAAATAGCCCCGGAGATCGAATGGGTGGCACCCGTAAAGATGGTTTGGATTGGTATAGTGTAATTTGTTTTTGCACATATCGGCCTCCTTTTCTCCTTTCCCGATGACTCCTTGTAGGATGCGTCCTTTTTGTTTACGGTACATTTATGTGAAAGACGGCTTTCTTGCCGTTCGCCACGACCGTTACAGCATAGGTCCCGTGGGGCAGCACCACATTGTTTCCATAATGCGTCGTTTCTGAACCTTTCCCGATGACTTGCATAATAACGACGGGAACTTGCGTTGCAATGCCCTGCAACTTCCCCTCCTCGACAGGCTGGTACTTCATAATGACTTTCGCATCGGTGAGAGCCTTGCCGGTTTGTGCTTCGAATACATGCACAATAAGATGGCAGTTGGGGTGCGGCTGCGCATCCGGAGCTAACGGTTTTTCTCCGCCCACGATCAACATGCCTTCCAAGGCAGGATTGGCTCTGACTTGGTCGGCCGTATAAAACGGCTCTGCCGGCATCACATGCAGTTCAATACGAAGACCATCCGCGGTGGCGGACTTCATAATATTGGCAGCCCTGGATGGCAAGACGCCAATCCCCAAAGAGAAGAGCACTGCAAGAACTAACGGTGCTGATTTTCTGGTCATTATGTACCTCCCTGTTTTTGTGTCTATGTGTAATGATCTGTCGACCATTGCTCCCGATGCGCCGGCGTGAGCTCACGCTTCAGTGCGGTTTCGTATGAAGACTTTATCGTTGCTCAGCATGCCACGCTGTTAAATAAGGTATTGTCTTGAAGGGCTTTTCATGGTGTATTAGGGATCTCGATTTTCTTTTTAGATAACCGTCAATAAAAAGTTTGCATTCATGATACATCTTTTAAATGTCCGGAAAGTGTTTAATGCCGGAAAACCCAATGAATTTTCAGCCATTCAGGGAATAAACCTGAAGATCGTTCCCCAAAACGTCACCGTTTTCATGGGCCCCAGCGGTTCGGGAAAAACGACCCTTTTGAGCCTGATCGGCTGCATGGCCAGACCCACCGCCGGTCGCATCTACCTGATGGAAAAAGAGCTGACCAGCCTTCCTGAAAGATTTCTGACTGAAGTCCGGAGAAAAACTTTCGGATTTATTTTCCAGCAATTCAATCTGGTAAAAGGCATCTCGGTCCTGGAGAATGTGATGCTTCCCGCCTACCCCTTCGGCGAGCCCCGAACATCTTTGAAAAAACGGGCAACGGACCTTCTCGAGCTGTTGAACATTGGAGAAAAGGCAGGAACCAAGATCGAATGGATCTCCGGGGGCCAGGCCCAGCGGGTGGCCGTCGCCAGAGCGTTGATCAACAACCCGGCCGTCGTCATTGCCGACGAGCCCACCGCGCATTTGGACACCACGCTGTCTTTGGAACTGGTGAACATTCTGGGCAGGCTCAAAGACGACGGAAAAACCGTGCTCATCGCCAGCCACGACCCCCTCGTCTGCGAGTCTAAGATTGTCGACCACGTCATTCAATGCCGGGACGGAAAAATTGACGGACAGGTCCCGTGATTTTTCATCCCGCTATCATCGCTCTTTTCATGTCTTCCCTTCTGATGGGGCTTATGATTATTTACGCCGCCTGCTACGGCATCCGGATTCTACGGAATTGGGACATCACCAGCGGCAGCGATCTCCAGTTGATTCTCGAAAGACGAACCTATTTGATTTCCACCATTCTCACCTATGTCTTTGCTTTCGAGCTCATCTCCTTGTTTCTTTATATTTATACCGCCGACCATCTTCACACTCTCTTTGTGGGGGCGATGTGTGCGGCCGGAACCTTGAAGGTCAACGATTATGGTTATCCGGCCCTCATTTTCAAAATGGCGACCTTCATGGAGGCCGGTCTCTGGCTGATCATGAATCATGCAGACAACCAGGCATACGACTACCCTTTGATCAAAAAGAAATACCTGCTCCTGCTGGTCATCGCCCCGATGGTTCTGGCGGAAGTATTTCTACAGACAAAATATTTCCTGCTTCTTGATCCCAATATCATCACATCCTGCTGCGGGACGCTCTTCAACTCGACCAATAAAACCCTGGCCGGAGACCTTGCGGCCCTGCCGCCGGTCCCCATGGAATTCGCTTTTTATGTGATTCTGACGGCCAATGCAGCGGCGGCACTCTATTTTTATCTGAAAAACAAAGGCGGTTATCTCTTCGGCGTCCTGAGCTTCGCCCAGTTTATCATTTCCATTGCCGCCATTGTGTCATTCATTTCCCCTTACTTTTATGAGCTCCCCACGCACCATTGCCCTTTTTGTATATTGCAAAAGGAATACGGCTACATTGGCTATCTACTCTACGGCGCTCTTTTCGGCAGCGCAGTGACCGGGATGGGCGTGGGGATGTTGAGCCCCTTTCAAAATATCAAGAGCCTTTCGAAAACCCTTCCCTCGTTTCAAAAGAAACTGGCCTTGGTTTCCGTTATGCTGACAATTGCCTTCATGGCAATCGTTACGTACCGAATACTCTTTACGGATTTTATTCTGCAGAGTTAGAAAAGCGTTATGCCCGCATGACCGTATCCGGATCGATGGTCGCGGCGGTCCATGACGGAATGATCGTTGCGACGGTATACGGCACCACGGTTAAAAAAAAGAGCGTGGCCACCTGGTATAGGTCGATAAAAGGGATCAGCTTAAACGCGGGATACAGAACGGCCCATCCTTTCAATGCCGGTTCAAAGAGAAACGAATGGGTAAAAAATACATGGCAGTAAGCGAGAATCGTTCCCGCCAGAAAGGCCGACAGGGATATGACCAGTCCCTCCCAGAATTTCATGAGAATCACGTCGGAGGTCTCCCATCCGATGGCCTTTAAAATTCCGATTTCTCTTTTTTCCTCCTGGCTCAAACCCGAGGCCCTGTCCCAGGCAAAAATGAGAAAGGCCAGCAACGTACCGCCGAGGAAAAAAACCATCATACCGCCGCGCCAGTTAAAGATGCTGTCATAGGTTCTCAAGATTTCTTCCCGGAGCACGATCCGGGTGTCGGGAAACTGATCGGAAACCTTCCAAGCGATGGCGGAAAGCTCCCGCGGGTTTCTCACCCGGACGACGATATCCGTAGCCTCTTTTTCTTGTATTCCGAAAAGCTTTCGGAAGTCGGCTTCCGACATCAATATCAGATCCGAAGAAACCAGCTCGGACTCGGCAGAGAAAACATCCCGGATTTGCAACATGATCATTGAACCGTCAAAGGCGCTGAATCCCAAATAATCGCCCGGATAGACGTGCCGGGTTCTGGAGACACCCTCACCGATAACGATACTGCCGGGTCCGTACCCGGATTTCTCAGGCACCATGAGCGTATAGTTGGCGCCCCTGACAGGATCGTAATAATAGCCCCACAGCCGGCATCTTGCCGAACTCACGCCCCGTATCTTTTGGATTTTGTCCAGGTAACTGACGGGGATCAGATCACGGCGACCGGCAACCGATCGCTGAATGATCATTTCCGGCGCGTTCTTCAAAGTGATGGCCCCTTCTCTTTTTATGGCGTGGGTAAAAAAGACGACCGAGGCCAGCATGAATACAACGAGCGTATAAACGAAGAGTAAAGAAGCGTTCTTACCTTTCCTTCTGAATAGAGAAGAGAGCGTAAAATCGAGGATATACCGATGGCGTTCAATTGATCTTCCCATAAGACCTTTTCAGCATTTCAGGCGGCATCAATATGGATCCCGACGGAAAATGCTCCAAACAAATGGGACAGTCCTGAAACGGGGTATCTAAATCCGTCTGAGTTAAATGTCTCGTGTAGCTCGCTTCGGTAAAAAGACAAAGATCGCTCAGTTCGAGTCTGGCGACCAATTCGCTGTTTGCCTTAAGAATCGGCCCGGCGTGGATCTCCTGGTAGAAGGCGTGGGCAAACAGAAAAAGCAAAAGCAGAACATTACCTGCAAGGTACAGAAGAAAACAATTGGATTTTCTCATAAAACTAATCCAGCGTTTTTACCAGAGAAAACGTCACATCCTTGAATTTCATCAAGGACTTTCCGGTGTGATCTTTCATAAACGCTTCGGCATCGGCTTGGTTCTCAAAAGGGATCAACTCCCGGCCCATGGGGCCGTATATATCGCTCCCTATGACATAGGTCGCTTTATATGCATCAATGGGCGTCAGCGTGTAGTAATCCATTACATAAATAGCTGTTATGTCGGATTGCTGTCTCGACGGGTGATATTTCTTGATGTCGAAGTAGTACTTAAACATATCCTTGGTGCCGTCAAAAAAGACAAAGGTCCCATCCTGAAATTTGATGGTTGCAATAAAGTCCGGGTACTTGACCACAAACATCCCGCAAACCGGGCACTTATCCTTTGGTGTCGGTTTGACGGGTGAGATATCGCCTCCCCAGGCCGGTGAGACCGAAAGCAGGCCGAATATCAGCGCTAAAACTCGAAAATACTTCATCGATTTCTTCCAATGATTCTTGCAAAACAAACCGGGTGCTTTGCACCCGGATGCAAGTTCAACGTCGAAAGCACTGACGTGCTTTTGCCTTTTCGTCCTATGACCGAAAATTACTGCTGTTGATGCATTTTCATCTTCTTCATTTTTCGCTTTTGTCGGATCATCTGGGTATCCGTGTACATGTCTACATATGCGGCTTTCATGACTTGATCCAAGGTGGCGAGTTTCCCCCCGTTGGTCTTCATGAATTTTTCGGCATTCGTCTTTTTTTCAAACGCCCATTTTGCATTTTTGGTCATCACACCCATTTTGCTGCCGCCGATGACCCAGAAAGCCTCTTCCGCATCGATGAGTTTTTGGGTATTGAAATCTCCAACCCAAATCACTTTGGGGGTCTTGTCGATGTTGAGGGCGAGATCGATGGCCGCACAATGGATGCTGCAGGTTCCTTGAGCTGTTCCGTCATCATAAACAATCAAAACCCTGGTATGTGAAAATTTTGCCCGACTCATCCCGCAATACTTGCAGCCAGGAAATTTCCGGATATCATCCTGTGACAATGCGATTCCTATTGACGAAAAGTAGAACAGCACTACAACTCCACAGATCAGAAGCCGTTTCATGGTTTCTCCTTTTCCCTATGATTCCATCGGCTTCCTTTGCTTTTTATGATCACAAGCGCCTCGCTTGCGTGCAATGCCGCCTGGGTGAGGGGCCCGGAGGGCCGGACGGCCGACTGTTGTTTACCTGTCGCAAGGCCGGATTTTTTCCGGGTCGACAGAAAGTCCAGCAGGTTTTCGGTTTCCGCGGTGGAAAGGATGCGGCCGAATACCGGCATGTTGTATGCGCCGTTCATGATGCGCAGTTTTATCTGGTCGCGGGTCAGCCGGTCGGCAATCCAAGTCAGATTCGGTCCCCTCTTTCCGCCATGGCCCTCTATGGTATGGCAGAAGAGGCATGCCATCTTGTTGAAAACCATTGCCCCTTCATATACCGGACCGGAAGAAGCCCCTATAATGTTCGCAGTCAGGGGCGGGGCATTGACGCGGGGTGACCAGTTCTCATTCCATCCGGCCACGGTCAGAGCGGCAATTCCCGAGAAGATGATTACCACGGCAGCCACTGCCAGAGGTCTTCGCGCCGGGTGACGCTCCCCGCGGTTGCTCACCAGGGGGACCGACAAGAGGACCAGACCGATCACCAAGGGTGTCAAGACCATGAAATAGTTCTCGAGAGCATGCGGCAGCAGGGCAAGCAGGGCGAAAAGCCACCAGAAATACCAGTCAGGGCGAGGGTGCGCGTTAATCAGCGACGGATCGGGCGGATTGTCAAGCTTTTCCGGACCGACCCACCAGGCCAACAGCAGCACAACGAGAACCACGCCGAGAGCGAACACGAAATCGCGCAACACGACAGTCGGCCAGAAAGGGACGCCTTCGTTGTGCAGCATGTCGCGATAATCCGAACGGTACGTCGCGGGATCCACCCCGTGGCCACGCACGGGAGGTTCGGATACGCCGTTGCGCAGCACCAGGTATACGTGCAGGCCTAGCAGGGACACGAGCAGGATCGGCAGGACAAAGACATGCATATCGAATATACGGCTCAAGGTGTAGGACCCCACCACATCTCCGCCTAGGATGAAGCGAGAAAGCCACGTGCCGATCAGCGGAACGTGTGCGGCCATCTTTGAGGCTGCCACTATTCCAAATACGGCGTTCTGGTCCCAGCGCATTATCTGACCGCAGAACGCCATCGCCGCCGTGGTCGCCAGCAGCAATACACCAGTTATCCAGTTCAATTCCCGCGGAAACTTGAAGCTCCCCATCAGGAATACCCTGAGGACGTGAATGGCGATCAGCACGACCATCATCGACGCTCCCCAGAAATGCATGCCTCTCAGGAAAGCGCCGAGCGGAGCCTTGTGGGTGATATACTGCAGGCTTTCAAAGGTGCTGCCCGTTGAGGAAACATAGGTCGTCAGCAGGCCGATGCCGCTGACCACCTGCATGATAAAAGCCGTCAGGACCGCACTGCCGAAGACATATTTCCATTTAACGCCGGGCGCAGCCGGATGATCGGCAATCGATTTGGTCAGTTTGACGAGGCCGGTTCGATCGTCCAGCCATTGCAAGAGATTTTTCCGTTTTTTCATCCCGTTATTTCTCTCTACCTGAATCCGTGAGCGGTCGAGAAGGGTGCAGATGCAAGGCGGCAACGATGTCGATTATACTGCTGTATATCAACGAGTTGCCAACGCAGCAGATGCGCTCGTCTCGGCCGCCCGTAAGGCGGCGGGGTGAAGCGAATTCTTCACCGATACCTTCCGCTCTTTAACATAACAACGTCCACTTAGCCGAAAAGCCGGTACAAAGCCGTCACGGATTCAGGTCGTAGCTTCCGTGAAGGGGAGGGGACGGCTCTCCAGTTCGACCTTCCCGCCGCGCACTCTGACCCGGAAACGCTGCAGAGGAAAGGGAGCAGGGCCTGCCGCGACAGTCCCGTCCTCATAGTAAACACTGCCGTGGCAGGGACAGATAAACAGTTTGGGGGAGGCCTCCCAGCTCACCGGGCAGCCGAGGTGGGAGCAATTGAGAACAAAGGCGATGAAGTCACTATCCCCGACCCTGCGCACCCAGGCCCCGGTCTTTCCCGTCACTCCCGTCCAGGGCGTTGCCGACGGGTTTTCAAAGGAGACCAGGACCGTATCACCGACAGTGAACCGGTCTGCCGGACCCACTGATACCCACTGACGCTGCATCTTGCGGGAAACCGGTAACAGAATATAACCGATTACCGGCAGTCCCGCCATGATCGCAATCAGAGCCCCGGCGGCCACGCCGAGCCTAGCCAGGAAACGGCGCCTGCCCGGGTCTTCTTCGCCGGGTCGGCCGGCCTTCTTGTTATCATCGATCTTCACTGGAGAGTTCTCCTATCCACTTTATGATGGCGAGAATGGAAAGTACTGTTCCCGTAACGGTTATAACATTTGATGTCAGGACCCCAAGTCCTATGAGCGTTGCTCCCAGGGAAAGAACGAAGGGCCAATATGTGGGCGAGGGTATGGTTGCGGGCTTTGGAATGTTCCAGCCTGCCGAACTTTCCTTTTCGTTCTCCCGGGAACAACCCGCGGGGACGGTCTGATTTTCACTGGAGTTTTGCATCTTCTAATCCTTTCTATGCTGTTTCCCAATCTTCAGGGTTCCGATACAGCCGGCTGAATACGGCCATCAGCGACACGAAATACATCAGGCCACCGATTATCCACATGAACATGCCGCCCAGATTGAGGTCCGACTGGGGGTCCAGTTTCCAGGCCGTGCGGATAAACCGGAAGATGCCGTCGCTGCCGGAGGAGCGCATGTATGTGGGGTAATATCCCAGGGGTGAGAAGGTCAACAATATCCCCAGGAGCATATTGGCCGACATGGCGGTAAATAGATAAACCGTCCCGACGACCGGCGAAAGCCGGTGCTGCTGCAAAGGGGTGAAGACGGGCCAAAAGAATATCGTTCCCGTGACCAGTAAGCTCAGATGCTCTCCGGCGTGGATCCCTTCGTTGTTCAGCGCCACGTTATAGAGTGCGGGCAAGTGCCAGAGCCACATGGTCCCCACCGCTACCGGCCAGGCAATGGTCGGTCTGCGGAGGAACCGCTCTGCCTTTGCCGCAATTTCAATGGACAAAAGCGACCGGACCGGTGCCGGCGGGAGACCGAGCAGGAGAAGCGGAGGTACGGCCAGATAGAGCAGGATATGCTCCATCATATGGGCGCTGAAGAGGTAATCGTCGCCGAGAAAATCGAGCGGCCCGATCAGCGTTAGCAGCATGAGCAGAACGCCCGAGCCGAAGAGCGCTGTTTTGCGGTTCATGCGAAAGCGGACCACCCACAGATACGCAAAAAAGAGCGCTGCGCATCCGAAGATTACCGCGGGTTCGAAATTCCAGGCCTCAGCGAAAAGTTGTCCGTTGGTCATCGCAGCACCCACAGGTAGACGACGGGAAAGATGATCATCCATACCGCGTCGACGAAGTGCCAGTAAATCGAAACGCTTTCCACGGCCTCAGGGGGGCCCGTAACGCCCCGCTTCAGTTCGAGGCCGAAAAGGGTCCCCAGCATGATCAGTCCGATAAAAACATGGAGACCGTGAAAGCCCGTGAGGGTATAAAATGTCGTGCCGAACAGGTCCCGGCTGATGATCACGTCTTTGCTGATGAGGAAGACGTACTCGCTGCCCTGCCCCGCTAAAAATACAGTCCCCAGTGCCATTGTGGCCAGAAGCCACGCGAGTGCCGGCCTGCGCCTGCCGGTCCTGAAGTGAATGCCGGCGAGCCACATGGTGAAGCTGCTGCTGATAAGGCATGCGGTGAATACCGCGGTTCTCGGGACATCCAGGTAACGGGACGCGTCGGCTGCGCTGGGTGAAGTCGCGTGATAGACCACGTAAGCGACGATCAGCAGTATAAAGAAAACCGCTTCCGATGCCACAAAAAGCAGCATTGCCAGTCTGATCTTGTTCATGCGCTTTCCCCCTTTTGAGAAGGCGGCGCTACAGCGCCCGGCTGCTTTTCGGATTGTTCCAGATCCCATAAAGGCCTGATACTGCGAACAGGCGGAATCCGGTCGAAATTGTGAGGCGGCGGCGGAGAGGATGTGGCCCATTCCAGGGTCCAGCCGCCCCAGGGGTTGTCCTCGGCCGGTTTCCCTTTGAAGAGGCTGATGACCAGATTAGCGAAAAAGATCAGAATTCCCAGCCCAAGGACGTAAGCAAAAAGAGAGGATATCAGGTTGATCGTTGCGAGATGCGGCAAATCGGGGTACGTAAAGACCCTGCGCGGCATGCCGGCGAGCCCGGCGAAGTGAAGAATGAAAAACGTGCCGTTGAAGCCGAATACCATGAGCCAGAATTGTATCTTGCCCAGCTTTTCCGACAGCATGCGGCCGGTGATTTTCGGGTACCAGTAATAAAATCCAGCCATCACGGTGAAAAGAGTGCCTCCCAGCAGAGTGTAGTGAAAATGCGCCACAACGAAATAGCTGTGGGTAAGCGCCCAGTCGACGGGCACTGTGGCGAAAACCACTCCGCTCAGACCGCCGATCGTGAACTGTATGATGAAGGCAATGCAGAACAGCATGGCCGTGTCGAAGCTGATCGAGCCGCCCCACATGGTGGCGATCCAGTTGAAGATCTTGATCCCGGTGGGGACGGCGATCAGCACGGTTGAAAGAGCGAAGACGTAATAGACCGTAAAGTTCATTCCCGTGGCGAACATGTGATGCGCCCAGACGCCGAAACTGAGAAAACCGATCGCCACCGTTGCGGCGGCCATAAAGGCGTAGCCGAAGATCGGTTTGCGGGAGAAAACCGGAATTACCTCGGATACGATCCCGAAACCGGGCAGGATCAGAATATAAACCTCGGGGTGGCCGAAAAACCAGAAAGAGTGCTCCCAGAGCAGGGGGTTGCCGCCGGCCGCAGGGTTGAAGAAGAGAGCGTTCAGGTGCCGGTCCATGAACAGCATCACCAGCGCGGCGTTCAGCGCAGGCAAGGCCAGAAGCATGAGAACGGCGTTGATCGACGACATCCAGACGAACAGTGGGATCCGGGTCAGTTTCATGTCAGGGGGGCGCAGGTCGGCGACGGTCACGAGGATGTTGATTGCTGCCATAATCGTCCCTGCCCCGGTCAGGAGAAGGCCGACGATCCAGTAATCCACGCCGGTGCCGACCAAATACTTGTTCATCGAATAATTGACCGAGGTCAGCGGCGCATAGGCGGACCAGCCCGCATGGAGGGTGTCTCCGGTAAAAAAGCTGAAATATATGAGGATCCCGCCCATCAGGTACAGCCAGTAGCTGAGGGCGTTCATCCTCGGGAACGAGACGTCGCGAGCCCCGATCATCAGGGGCGTGAAATAAACCATGAACCCGGTGAGCATGGGCATGATCGCGAGAAATACCATCGTCGTGCCGTGCATCGTGAAAACCTGGTTGTAGGTTTCGGGGGACAGCCAGTGATGGTTCGGTTTGATAAGCTGGGTGCGCATGACCATCGCCATGGATACCCCCGCCAGGAAGAACATCAGCGATGTCGTGATATACATGATCCCTAACTGCTTATGGTCCACGGAGGAGAGCCAGCTCAGCAGGCTTTTGTATTCCCTGACCCCCAGGATGCTCGCCGGTTTTTTTGAAGTATTGATTTCGCTGTTCATTTCAATCCTTCAAGATAGGCGGTCAGATACTTGATCTGATCGGTTTTTAGGCCGGTGTCAGGCATGCGAACGCCCTTTTTCACGGACTGGGGGTTCTTTAGCCATTTGGCCAGGTTCTCTGGCGTGTTGGGAAGCGTGCCCGCCGCCAGGGTTGTCCTGCTCCCCACATGAGTCAGGTCCGGAGCCGCGCGGCCCCTGGTCATGAGCCCGGCAATGGAGTGGCAGTTAACGCAGTTTTTTTCCATGAAGACCCCGACGCCTTTCGTTGCCCCAACCGCTGAGGGGGGCGAAACCGGCTGCCGCTGGTGTGCGAGCCATGCGCTAAAATCCTCGGGGGACTGCGCAAAGACCCGGAGTCTCATGTGGGCATGCCCCATGCCACAGAAAGAGCTGCAGGTGCCCAGGTAAAGACCCGGACGCGTGATGGTCAGCCATATATAGTTAGGATGGCCGGGTATGACATCGATCTTCTGCCCGAATGAGGGGACCCAGAAACCATGGATCACGTCTGCGGATTCGAACCTGAGAAGCAGGTGTTTGCCCACGGGCAGGTGAATCTCATTGGCCGCCGTTACCCCTGACTGAGGATAGTGCAGTTCCCACCACCACTGGTGCGCCACTACGGTCAGGTCGGGCTTATTGCCGAGCACCGGCGGATTCACCTCAGACATGGTCCTGACAGTGACGATAAAGAGCCCGGCGACGATGAGAAGGGGAATGGATATCCAGAGGACTTCCAGCCAGAGGTTCTCGCTGAACTGCTTCGCCTCCCGTCCTTTCCGTCGGCGGAATCTGATCACAGCGTACACCACCAGGGCTGCGACAATAACAAAGATAAAGGCGGCGACACCGAGCACGATATAAAAAGAGCTGAGAATATCGAAGCCCTCCTTCGTTACCGGTTTCAAAACAGATGTAAAAGTATCCATTTTTTACCGCCTCTTAACCTCAATATTCCCGGTCCGGATACGATCCAGGAACCGTTCGGCCAGCTCCTCGTTGTCGTTGATAAGAATTCCCTTTTGGGAACAAAATCAGGGGAAATTTAAAGTTATGTGATACAATAGCGTTTCCCCCAATATTTATGGTCAGATTTCACCTATCAAGCAGCATACTGAACATCCGCTGATAGAATTTGCATGACAGATAACAGGCATTAAGTCAAGAGAAGATTTTTGCCGAAATCCACCGAGGCGGGCAGGGCGCCGGCGCGCAGGACAATGGCCAGATCGTGGGCTTCTTCGGTAGTAGCAGAACCGGAAATTTGCGATAAATTGTTTTCAACCCGGGTATCCCCTATCCGATAATCTTTTTTACCAGCGATTTGACATTGCCTTCGTAACGCTTGACGATCATCACCGGCGTCTTTGAATACCGGGCGACCTTTTCCGGGATTTCTCCGAACAGAACGCTTGAGAAGAGGCCTTCCCGTGACGCGCCCAGCACCAGTAAATCGTATTGGGCTGCCGCCTTGACGAGGGTGGTGGCAATGGTGTTGCCCTCGAGGATGCGTATATCGACTTCTCCTGCAAGATCGGTGAGACGAAGGGTCTTCTCGACCCATTCTTTGGCCAGTTCCCGGTCGCGACTGCCGGCATTCGGGGGGACCACGTAACAGCAGGTGACTTCGAGATTCCCCAACTTGTGATACAGCCCCACATATTCTGCCGCCAGGGTTGCATGGGGTCCCCCGGCGGTGGGGATCAAGATGCGTCGGATGGGGCGGTCTCCTGCCAGCTTTACGGTGATCAGATCACAAGGGGCATAACGGATCAACTTGTCGGCTACCTCGCCCATGATCCGATCGCGGGTGCTGGTATATCCTTTCCAGCCCATGAGGATGAGAGATACCTTTTCAGTTTCGGCGGTATGAAAAATACCGTCCCACACCTGATTGGCGATGCGCATTGCCGAACGGGTTGCCACACCCTGTTCCTTGCCGTATTGGATTGCCTTTCTCAGCAGCGGCATCTTGTGCTGGAGAAATCGCATACCTTCGTGGGGCGGCAGGTTGATGGGGACATCGATCACCCCGAGTACGATGATTTCGCCCTGATTCGCCTTTGCCAGGGGGATGGCCAGGTTCATCAGCGGCATCACGTGATCGGGGTTATGGAGAGGGATCAAAATCCGGTATGAATAGGTACTCGGGCTCTTGGCCTGCTGGACTTCGAGCACCTTCGGTGTATCTGCAGCGGCGAGTTTTTCAAAGTAGACAAAATAGATAAACAGTCCGACCAGGATCCAGACGACGGCAATATAACAGGCCCGGGGATCGAAATTGAACTGGTAGATTGCGAGGAACATATTGAGGACTACAGCGACGATGGGGGTTGCGGGGTAAAAAGGCGTCCGAAATCCCCCCTTCAATTCGGGGAATTTGCGTCGAAGCGCGATTAAGGAAAGGTTCACCAGGCTGAAGGTCAGCAGGAACATGACGCTGGCGGCGGAACCGATGACCTGAATCGGGAACAGCAGCGCCATCACCAGTACGATCCCGCCGGTTACCGCTATGGCCTTATGGGGCGTGCGGCGCTTGGGATGAATGGTGCTCAAAAACGTCGGCAGCATCTTGTCGCGGCTCATGGAAAAGGCCACCCTCGATGACGCCAAAATGGTCGCGTTCAAGGCAGATAAGGTGGAGAGCAATGCCCCGAAGGTAATGAGTATCGCCCCGAATAAAGGCATGAAATTCTGGGCCGCCCTTGAAATGGCCGTTTCCTGGTAATGGCCCAAAAACTGCCAGGACTTGCCGGCTGCCGGTTGAATGGCGCCGATACAGACCAACAGGACCAAAAGGTATATGAATACGGTGACGCCCAGGGAGATCAGCGTGGCCCTGGGGATGTTTTTTTCCGGAGCCTTGATTTCCTCGGCAACGGTTGCAATGAGGTCATAGCCTTCGAAGGCGATGAAGGTCAGGCCCATGGCGATAATGACGCCGTGCGCTCCCATTGGCATGAAGGGCGTGAAGCTGGCCGACGCCTGGCTGGGAATGGCGAAAATCCGCTTCACGCCATAGGCGATAAAGACAAACAGAATGATGATCTTGGCCATGGTGATAATATTTTCGACACTGCCGGTCAAGGCCGTGCCTCTCATGTTGATGAGAATGAAAATAGCGGCGATGACCGTGGTCGTCGCCAGTACCGGAACCTTGTGGCCTGCAAGATTGAAAACAAGATCCGCAAAACCGGGAAAATTGTGGTGGACGAATTCCCAGAAATAGCTGCCGAAGCCCAGGGCATAGAGGGCGCAGGCAATGATGTAGCAGAACCACAGCATCCAGCCGGAAGTGAATCCCACCGGACCGGGAAATGCCTTGGCAATAAAAGAATAGCCGCCGCCTGATTTTGGATAGACCGACGCCAGTTCGGCATAGGATAAGGCCGTCAGCAAAGTGACCAGCCCGTTGAGGCCAAAGGCCAAGAGGGCGGCAGGACCGGCTTCGCCGGCGGCGATGCCGGTGAGTACGAAAATTCCGGCGCCGATCATTGCGCCGATTCCGATCATGGTTGCATCGAACAAACTCAGATTCCGGGCGAACGATACCTCTATTTCATGGGAATTGTTCGATGACGCTGGAGCCATGGCTGGGTCGATACCTGAATGTTGTATGGAATTTAGAAATTAATAGATAAACCATCCGGTTTTCCTGTTATAATGACGATGGATTCAGCCATCATACAGGAAAGATATGGATGGTAAGAAAATACCAAAGATTAACAGGAAAATTTTCCCAAGTAAAGTGTCTTAGAACAAATCTTTTCGAGTGCTTTAAATATCGAATTCCTATGACCGGTGAAAATTGCAGGAGATGCACAGGATGTTCGAGTTTCGGAAAAGGGCTTGACACTGATATAAAATAAAAATACAAAGCACGTTTATGTTTTGAAGGTGTATAAATTTTAGTTCAGCGTCAGCCATCGGAATTTAAAGCGTGGAACAGGTTACGGGAATCGTCATAATTGTCGGCAACTACGGCAGCGGGAAAACGGAAGTTTCCATAAACCTTGCCGTGAATCAAAGGCGTTCGGGATCGGAAGTAAAGATTGCGGATCTGGATCTGGTCAATCCCTACTTTAGAACCCGTGAGGCCAGAAAACCGCTTTCGGAACTGGGAATCCAAGTGGTGGTTCCCGATGAGAAATATCTGCAGGCGGATTTGCCGATTTTGAGTCCTGCCATCGCCGGCCTGATTCAGCGGCCGAGCCAATTGACCATTATCGATGCCGGGGGAAACGATGTCGGCGCTACCGTCCTTGGGGCGCTGGCCGATTCCTTGGGTAAACAACATGTCCGGATGCTGCAGGTGGTGAATCCTTTCCGGCCGTTTACCGACACCCTTGAAAACTGTTTGAAGATGCGGGATGAGATTGAAAAGGCTTCAAAGATGACCATCAACGGTATTATCGGCAATGCCAACCTGATCGATGAAACGTCGTCGGATGATATATACAGTGGTTATGATTTTGTGAAAGCCTTGTCCGAAAAAAGCCGGCTGGCGCTCAACTTTGTCACCGCCCCGGTAGAACTGTTGTCCGAATTGGATCTTTCGCGTTTTTCCTGCCCGGTGCTGCCCATAGAGAGACAGCTTGTACCGCCGTGGAAAAAGGCCGTCGAATTGAAAAGATAAATTTCAATTATTTCAAAGGAGCTTGGTATATGTCCTATCAACATACCGTCGATAAAGATCGATGCAAAGGATGCGGGCTATGTGTGTCCGTCTGCCCCAAAAACGTACTGGAACTGTCCGAAGAAGTGAACACGATGGGCTATTTCCCTGCGTATCGGGCGCGCCCCGAAGACTGTATCTATTGTTCAACCTGCTGCATCATGTGCCCTGATGTGGCGATAACCATCACCAAGATCGAGGAAAAAACAAAAGAGGAATGTTAACCGGAGGAAACACATGGGCAAAATATTAATGAAAGGAAATGAAGCCATCGGCGAGGCGGCAATCCGGGCCGGATGCCTCAACTATTTTGCTTATCCCATTACCCCCCAATCCGAGGTTGCCGAGTACCTGTCTCGACGGATGCCGGAGATCGGCGGGGTGTTTTTGCAGGGCGAAAGCGAAGTGGCCGTGGGATACATGCTCTTCGGTGCCGCCGGGTGCGGGGAAAGGGTTTTTACCACATCGTCAAGCCCCGGAATCAGCCTGATGAGCGAAGCCATCAGCTATATCTCGTCTGCCGAGCTCCCGGTGGTTTTTGTCAATATCGTTCGCGGCGGTCCGGGGTTGGGCGGCATATTGCCGTCCCAGGCGGATTATTTTCAGGCCACGAAAGGCGGCGGGCACGGCGATTATCATTTGCTGGTGATGGCGCCGGCCAGCGTTCAGGAAGCCGTGGAAATGGTCATGGCGGCGTTTCCTTTGGCGGAAAAATACCGGAACCCGGTCATGATTTTAGGGGACGGGTTGATCGGTCAGATGATGGAACCCGTTGAATTTTCGGATCGCCTGATATCCAAACCGACCAACAAGGACGACTGGGCCACCAACGGCATGGATACCCGTAAACGCAACGATCGCAACCTGGTGAAGTCTTTGTTTTTGGATGCCGGGCAGCTTGAAGAACACAATCTGGCGTTAAAAGCCAAGTACGATCGCATGAGGCAGGAAGAGGTTCGATGTGAGACGTACAACATCGATTCGGATTTTCGGGCGCTGATCGTCAGCTACGGCACCATGAGCCGGGTATGCAAGACCGCCATCGACAATATGAAGGCCGAAGGCTTTGAAACGGCCATGATCCGGCCCCAGACGCTTTTTCCTTTTCCTGTACAGCCGATAAGACAGGCAGCCTCAAAAGACGGCTGCGAGGCGGTCATCAGTTTCGAGCTGAGCATGGGACAAATGGTCGAAGATGTCGAAAGAAGCGTTCAGGGGAAATGCCCGGTTTACTGGCATGGGAAAGCAGGCGGAGAGATTCCCACTCCAGAAGAAGTTGTTGATGCGGTTAAATCTTTCGTCAAAACAAAATGATACTTTAGAACCGCTCAACCGATGTTAAATTTTTAAGGAGATAATATCATGGCAAAAACATACCGAAAACCCGAGGCGCTGGCCGATCAGCCGACCCATTACTGCCCCGGCTGTACCCACGGGGTGATTCATCGATTGGTGGCAGAAGTTATCGATGAGCTGGGAATTCGGGGACGGACGGTCGGCATTGCCCCTGTGGGCTGTGCTGTTTTGGCCTATAATTACTTTACGTTCGATTTTCAGGAGGCGGCCCACGGTCGCGCACCGGCCATGGCCACCGGCATCAAAAGGGTTCGTCCGGACCTGATCGTCTTTACCTATCAGGGAGACGGCGACCTGGCAAGTATTGGAATGGGAGAGATCGTCCATGCCGCCAACAGGGGAGAAAAGTTTACCACCCTATTTGTAAACAACACGGTCTACGGCATGACCGGCGGGCAGATGGCGCCGACGACATTGCCGGGCCAGCGGACCACCACCTCTCCCGGGGGACGGAATGTGCAGGACGTCGGCATGCCCATCAAAATCGCCGAATTGCTGTCAGCCCTTCAAACACCGGCCTATATTACACGGCAGACGGTGCTGAAACCGAAATATATCGTTAAAGCCAAAAAAGCGATTAAAAAAGCATTTCAGTATCAGATGGACGGCCGCTGTTTCAGCCTGGTGGAGTTCGTCAGCACCTGCCCGACCAACTGGGGAAAGACACCGGTGGAGGCGGTTGAGTGGGCCGAAGAAAATATGCTGCCCTATTACCCGTTGGGCGAATTTAAAATACCCGATTAAGAAATGTCTCGGAAATTCTATTTCTAACATTCCAATTTTGATCGAAGCGAATCAACCTTAGGAGGATGGGATGCAACGTGAAGTCATGTTTGCCGGTTTTGGCGGGCAGGGTATTCTGCTGATCGGGAATATCCTTGCTCACACCGCAATGGAAGAAGGTTCCGAAGTGGCCTGGGTGCCGTCATATGGTCCGGAGATGAGAGGCGGTACCGCCTACTGCCTGGTGGTGATCAGCGACAAGCCCATTGGTTCGCCGATTATAAAAAATCCCATGCATCTTGTTGCCATGAATCGTCCTTCTTTGGAAAAATTTGCACCGGAGATCAAGCCGAATGGGGTTGTGGTCATCAACAGCTCACTCATTCCCGTAACCTCGGGCCGCAGCGATATCGACGAACTGTTGGTGCCGGCAAACGACATCGCAATGGACCTGGGGAGCACTAAAGTTGCCAATATCGTGGCGCTTGGCGCTTTTGTCGCCCGCAGTAAAATTGTCGACTTTGAGTGTATGCGGCAATGTGTAAAGGAGCAGTTTGCCTCGAGAGAAAAGCTTATCCCGATCAATATGGCGGCCCTCGATGCCGGCCAAAAAGCAGCGCAGTCAAAGTAGCTTTCAGATTGAATTTAGGATTTAATAAATCCATAAACGACTTTAAAATATATTCTGATCACCTGACTTATGAAAATATCTGTTCCGGATTATATTTTATCCATCACGCCGTATTCGCCCGGGAAACCTTTGGAAGAGCTCGAGAGAGAATACGGCATCGCCGATTCCATCAAGCTCGCCTCCAATGAAAATCCTTTAGGGCCGTCGCCGATGGCGATCGAGGCCATCAAAAACGCGATGCCCCGGCTGAATCGATATCCGGACGGCAGCGGGCATGATCTTATTCGAAAAATTTCAGATCACCTTGGCGTATCCCCCCGACACATCGTTTTGGGCAACGGTTCGGACGAGATTATCGGCATGTTGGCCTTTGCCTTGCTTCAACCCGGCGATGAAGCCGTATTGCCGAACCCGTCGTTTCTCATGTATGACATTATGGCTCGCGGGGCCGGTGCAGTTCCTATATTTGTTCCCCTGACATCTCTGGCCATCGATCTTGACCTCATCCTGGAACGGATAACGCCCAAAACGCGAATTATTTTTCTGTGCAACCCCAATAACCCGACGGGAACCATTATCACCAAAAATGATTTTGATGCCTTTATAAAAGAGATTCCCGAAGACATCATTGTGGTGATGGACGAGGCGTATATCGAATTTGTAAGGGATCAAAACTGCGCCGTCGGTTACGAATACATGGACAATAAAACGCCGCTGGTCATCCTTCGAACCTTTTCGAAAGTCTATGGGTTGGCCGGGCTTCGCATCGGTTATGGTGTTATGCCGGCGACAATTGCAGATATTTTAAATAGAATAAGGCTTCCGTTCAACGCCAATTCACTGGCCCAGGTGGGCGCATGCGCGGCACTTGAAGATAAGGGGTTCATTGAAAAAGTTGTTTCCCTGATCCATGAAGGCCTTGATTTTCTATATGATGCCCTTGATCGCCGGGGGATACAATATTTCCCGACCCAGACCAATTTTTTTCTGATCGATGTTCGCAAAGACGCCGACGACATTTATGAAAATATGCTGAGGCAAGGGGTGATTGTCAGATCCATGAAATCATACGGATACCCCAATTATATTCGGGTCAATGTGGGACTTTTTGAAGAAAATGTCCGGTTTTTACAAGCACTTGAGAAGAGCTTGGCGTAAATTGGAAAGACGCGGCCTTTTGGGCCGCGTTTTTTAGAAAATAGGAATTAGAAAATAGAAAATAGTGTATGAACCCGGATGTTACCCAAAGATGATAAAATCGCCCGGCCTTATGCTCTTTTCTCTTTCCTACTTCCTATTTATGGCTTAACGGCAATGTCGAATATTAAATAAGGCTCCGCATACCGATGAAACAATTGATTATCACCATAGACGGTCCTTCGGGAGCCGGCAAAACAACGGTCAGCCGGATACTGGCCGATCGTCTCGGATACCGGTATATCGATACCGGTGCCCTTTACCGGGGAGTGGCTTTTGCGGCCATATGCTCGGGTCTGAATCCCGATGACGACGACGGATTTCTCACGTTGTTCAAAACGCTGAAAATGACGTTTTTGGCGGGTGAAAAAGGATTGCGTCTTTTCCTGAATGGCTCGGATATTACCGATCGAATTCGAACCCCTGAAATATCCATGGCGGCTTCGGCGGTTTCCGCCAAGCAGGTGGTGAGGGATTATCTTTTGAATTTGCAAAGGGATTTGGGCCGGGAAAAAAATGTTGTGTTTGAGGGTCGCGACATGGGAACCGTGGTATTCCCGGATGCGGATTTGAAGTTTTTCCTGGATGCATCCATACAAACCCGTGCAAAAAGACGATTCAAAGAGCTGTCATCGACAACGCCTCAGTCATTGGAAGCGGTTGAAACGGATATGCGACGCCGAGATACCAATGACAGCACCCGGGATCTCGCGCCCTTGAAACCGGCGGAGGATGCGATCAGAATCGATTCAACGGATCTCACCATCGAAGATGTTGTCGACAAAATAGTTTCAGCCGTCAACGCTCTGTCTTGATTGAAAAACTTCATCCTTTCGTTTTGCCGACTTTCCGTCACTCCTATTGAAAACACGCGAATCGGGTCTGAATAATTTATTTAAAATAATCATTGTTTTTTGGAAATGACTCTGGTAGCTATGGCATTTATGCTGTGCCGAAAGAGACCTTTCAAAAATTTTCAAAAGTCTCCGAACAGGTATCAGCAAAAAGGGGCCCTTTTTCGGTCTCAAAAAATAAAATGCGGTTAGGGGGTATTGTATTTAATGGAAAATTTTGGAACAAACGATTCAAACAAAGATTTAATGGAAGAGACAACCGAAGAGCGATCGGATGCAGAAAGCACGCAAGAACAGGAAGAGATGAAAACAGAACCGTCTGAGAAAGCAACACCGCAGGCGGATGTTCAAGAACCGATCGAGAATTCAGAAGAAGTTCAGGAACCATCAGAAAATTCTGAAAAAGATCAGGAAGCAGCCGATGCTTCGAAAGAGGTCTCCGAAGCAGCCGATGCTTCTCAGAAAAGTTCCGCTGCAAGCGAAGGCGGTAAGTCTGCCGGCCAGCCGGGTGAAAGCATGGACAGCATGATGGATATGTACGAAGAGAGCTTCAAGCGTTTCGAGGAAGGAGAAGTCGTAACCGGAAGAATCATTTCCATGGACAAGGATTATGTCCTTGTGGACATTGGGTACAAATCGGAAGGGCAGATAAGAATTCATGAATTTCAGGATGAATCCGGAAAGTTGGTTGCCAATGTGGATGATACGGTTGATGTAATGGTAGAATGGTGGGATGACGAAGAAGAGCGTGTGGTCCTTTCCAAGGAAAAAGCCGCCAAAGTAAAAGTCTGGGAAGATATTAAAAAAGCTTACGACGAAGATCGAACCGTAGACGGCGTTATCGTCAACCGCGTCAAAGGCGGATTTTCAGTAGATATCGGTGTTCAGGCATTTCTACCGGGTTCACAGGCGGACTTGCGTCCGATTCGCAACCTTGATGAAATGGTTGGGAATACATATACTTTTAAGATCCTCAAATATAATCGAAAACGGAGTAATATCGTTTTGTCGCGGCGAGCGATCCTCGAGAATGAACGGGATTCCAAGCGGGCGTCGACCCTGGCAACCATCGAAGACGGAAAAGTTGTCGACGGCATTGTCAAGAATATCACGGAATACGGGGTTTTTGTGGATCTTGGGGGTGTCGACGGTCTCCTTCATATCACGGATATTTCATGGGGAAGGGTGAAACACCCGTCGGAGCTTTTTTCTGTCGGTGACAAAATAAAGGTGAAAATTCTAAGCCTTGATATCGAAAGGGAGAGGGTTTCATTGGGAATGAAACAACTGACCGAGGATCCCTGGCTGACTGCCGCAGAAAAATATCCCATAGGCTCCCGTGTAAACGGAAAGGTTGTCAGTTTAACGGATTACGGGGCATTTGTTGAGCTCGAGGAAGGGATCGAGGGGCTGATTCACGTTTCTGAAATGTCCTGGACCCGAAAAGTTCGCCATCCCTCCAAAATCGTTTCGGTGGATGATGTGGTCGAAACGGTGGTGCTGGATATCAAGCCCGATAACAGACGGATATCTTTAGGCATGAAGCAGGTTGTTCCCAACCCGTGGGATATCATCAGCGAAAAATATCCTGTGGGCACAACCATCGAAGGTAAAATCAAAAATATTACGGATTTCGGCCTTTTCATCGGCATCGGCGAAGGAATTGACGGGCTTGTGCATATTTCCGACATTTCCTGGACAAAGCGGATAAAACATCCGTCGGAATTGTTTAAAAAAGGCGATGTGGTACAGGCCATCGTATTGGATATCGAAAAAGAGCAGGAAAGGTTTTCGTTGGGGATCAAGCAATTACATGAAGATCCCTGGGAAACAGTGGCCGAACGGTATGACGTAGGAAAAGAAATAACCGGTACGGTGACCAATCTCACAGATTTCGGTGTATTTGTCGAGATCGAAGAAGGGATAGAAGGACTCGTGCATGTATCCGAGATCGGCAAGGAGAAGATAAAGACCCCTGTCGGAAAATTCAATATCGGCGATGTTATTACCGCCAAGGTCATGAATATCAACAGCCAGGAAAGGAGAATCGGCCTGTCGATCAAGCGGCTTGAGATCGAAAGTGAACAGAGCTTGTTGAGCGAATATGTCAACAACACCGGCGGTACGACATCGACCTTTGGAGAAATTTTACGGGAGAACCTTCAGGGGAAACTGGATGAAGAATAGAAGCATCTCAAAAAAGTCTTTTCGTCCGACCCGCCGGAGGCGGACAAGTATCGGCGTTGAGCCCTCGTATCAAGTCCTCGACATACCTGACTATGCGTGTCGAAGATCCCGTTAACAGACGGGGCGGGTTGATCCTCGGCCTCGCGTTCTTGTCCCGCCGATCTTGGGCGGGAGATCTCGAACGAAAATCCTAATTTTGAAATAGCTTCTATGTCTGATTTCGGACTTAAAGATTTATGTTTACACGCAGACATCCATATCTTTTTTTTATTCTGATTTTTTCCGCTGT
>CAZQAF010000037.1:0-20801 GCA_964591175.1 uncultured Desulfobacteraceae bacterium
GCTTTTCCGATCCCATCGAGCAAAACAAAGTATATATGATCTCCTTTGCGTTTTTTGTCTTTTTTCAGGGCATCGAAAACCCTTTTCCTTTCCGCCCGGATGGTGACGGGAAGCCCGATTCTTTGTAGCAATGTTTTGATTCTCGCGGCATCTTCGTTCGAAAGACGGCCTCTTTTTACGGATAGCGCCGCAGCTGTAGCCATGCCCGCGCTGACGGCTTCGCCATGGGGAACACCGGCGGTCTTTTCAAATGCATGTCCGAAGGTGTGTCCGAAATTCAGTTTTCGGCGCGCTCCTTTTTCCAGTTCATCCTGGTTGACGATGCCCGACTTGATGACGATGGAATCATAAACCAGTTTTTCAATGACGTCGATGTCCAGGGTCAATGCTTTCTGAGAATGTTTTTCGAGATATGCAAAAAGATTTGCATCTTCGATGACGGCATGTTTGACGATTTCCGCCATGCCGTTTAAGATTTCTTTTTCCGGCAGCGTGTTCAAAAGCCCTGGATCGCAGATAACGAACTCAGGCTGGTTGAAAACGCCGATCAAATTTTTGTATCCTTGGAAATTAACGCCGTTTTTGCCGCCCACGCTGGCATCCACCTGAGACAAAAGCGTAGTAGAGACAAATCCGAATCTCACGCCGCGAAGATAAGTCGATGCCGCAAATCCTGTGATGTCACAGACAATGCCGCCGCCGATCCCGACAATGAACGCGGATCGATCCGCCTCAAATTTTAAAAGTTCTTCGTAAATATGGTGAACCGTGTCGAGGGTTTTTATCGCTTCGCCGGTTTTAAGCGTTATGAGTGGATGGGAAGGGAACTGATTTTCATGATATTTTTTTACATTTGTGTCGGTAATTAAAACCACTTTCCCCGACGGAACATATCTTTCCAGATTCCTGAAGGTTTCGCCCACATGGATGAAGGAATCACCGGTGCTGCCGTGAATTTCAAAGGTTTTCATCCAAAGCTCCTTTTATAAAATCGTTAAATGATTTTATTTTATTACCAGAATACATAAAAAGGGCAACAATAAACGAGACCGGTTTGGGGAAAAAGAGTTCTTGACAGATATAAAATAATAGCGTAAAAATCCGAGACGATAAATAATCGGATAAGGAAGACCATAGATGAACCGACAATGTATTTTTAGCTGCTGTAATGCCTTTGGGCGCTTCTTTTTTATCTTTAGAAGCGTCCATCCGGATCGATAACGCTATCGTTTAAAACACCCCGGATGGACCAACACCGGTCTGTCCGGGGTTTATTTTTTTAAAGCCCCGGGAAGTGATTCTCGGGGCTTTTTTTGTGAATTCGTTGAAAGGAGGCGTATCATGATTCTTGTACTTGAAAAGGAGATCACCCAGGATCAGAAGAGCAATATTCGAAGCATGCTGTTCAGGGAAGGGTATATTGTTCGTGAAATGTCCGAGGCCGGACAGAACATTATCGGCGCCGTGGGGGAAGGGGATAAAAAAACCGATTTTTTTGAATCGCTTCCGGGTGTTGCCAGGGTGATACCGATTTCGACATCTTTCAAGCTGGTCAGTCGGCAGATGCATACCGAAGACACCCGGGTCAAGGTGGGAAATGTGGTGGTGGGCGGTGAGCGGATCACCGTCATCGCGGGTCCGTGTGCGGTGGAGAGCAGAGAGCAGGCGTTGACCATCGCCCGGGAGGTCAAAAGATACGGCGCTGTTTTGTTCCGGGGCGGGGCGTTCAAACCCAGGACGTCGCCTTATTCGTTTCAGGGCCTCCAGGAAGAAGGACTTAAAATCCTGGCCGAGGTTCGAGAAATCACCGGCCTTGGCGTTGTGACCGAAATTACTTCCCCGGCCCAGGCGGACATGATGATGAAGTATGTCGATGTGGTCCAGGTCGGCGCACGGAACATGCAGAATTTTGAGCTGTTAAAGTGCGTCGGCCGCATCGGAAAACCCGTGGTGCTTAAAAGGGGGCTGTCTTCTACCATCGAGGAGTGGCTCATGTCGGCCGAATATATCCTGTCGGAAGGAAACGACAATGTTATCCTGTGTGAGCGGGGCATACGAACGTTTGAACCGTATACGCGCAATACCCTTGATCTGTCCGCTATTCCCGTGCTCAAAACGCTTACCCATCTGCCGGTGATCATCGATCCCAGTCATGCCACCGGCATTCGGGAGAAAGTCAGCCCCATGGCACGGGCCGCCATTGCCGCCGGTGCCGACGGATTGATGATCGAGGTGCATCACGACCCGGACCATGCCCTTTCGGATGGTCCCCAGAGTCTTTATCCGAAACAATTCGGCCAATTGACGCGCGATCTATATGTCATCGCACCGGTTGTGGGAAAACAGGTCGATTTTGACTATCTGGATAAGGCCAGAGCCGTTGATCGTTTGAGCCGGACCAATGGTACAGGCGTCCAAAAGGCTGCATTTTTAGGAGAAATGGGAACTTTCAGCCACAAGGCATGTATGCAGTATTTCGGCACCCAAGTCGCCGGTGTGCCCGCACCGTCGTTTAAAGCGATCTTTGAGGCGGTAAAGACCGGCGAGGTCGATTTCGGCGTGGTGCCTGTGGAAAATTCTCTTTCCGGAAGCATTCATGAGAATTATGACTTTCTGTTGGAATACGATTTTAAAATTATCGGCGAAATCAAACTCCGCATCATCCATCATCTGGTCGGCCATCGCGGCGCCGGGCTGGGCGACATCAAGCGGGTTTTTTCGCCCCCGCTGATTTTTCAGCAATGCCGCCAGTTTCTCGACCAGCATCCGGACTGGGAGCTGATTCCGGTAAAGGATTCCGCCAGCGCAGTAAAGGAAATCAGCAAAACAAAAAATCCGGGCGATGCCGCCATTGCAAGCCAGGAAGCCGCCGATATTCATGGCATGACGGTGATTGAGGAAGGGATCGAAACCAATCCACGAAATTTTACCCGTTTTGTTATCATCGGCGCTCAACCATTCGTTAAAGGGCCCCGAGGCAAGTCGTCGCTGATCTTTTCCACCGGGCATCAGCCGGGCGCGCTTTTCGAGGTTTTGAAGATATTTGCCGAAAACAGCATCAACATGGTGAAACTGGAATCACGCCCCATTCATGGAAAACCGTGGGAATATATGTTTTATGTCGATATCGAGACGGATTCCGAATCGGAAGCGTTCCGGCCGGTATTCGATCAATTGACCCAAAAAACCGACTATCTGAAGATTCTGGGGAGTTATTGAGATCCAAGTAATTACTAACAAATTTGGGCTCAATGTTGACAATTCGAGGTGGGATGGTTAAAATCAATTTTATTTTTATCGGCAAGCTTGTTCAATTCAGAATAGACGGCTTAGAGGTTCAGGGCTCAGAGGTTCAAAGGTTTGGGGTCCACTGTTCCTGGTTTGAGATTTATTTAAGAACCTAATAGGGTCAGAATGTTAGAAGATTGGAGAGTCTTAAAAACCGATTTTCTATCCCTATCGCATACCCCATGAACTTTGAACGGGGAACCCGGAACCTGGCTGTTTGGATTTAACCTTCATCGGCGAAAGGAGAAAGGCATGTTAAGAAAAGCGACCTATAAACTGCGTGTGGCCCGAAGGGAGTCTCTTTATGTTCACGATGATTTTGACCACCAACTCCAGCTTGTCGAGCTGGAAGGCGTCCCCCTTCACTATGAAGTGGGTGTTGCCGGGGAATTTGTCTCCCGCCGCAGTGTCAATTTCCATGACCGCATTGCCGGCAGCGGACATATGCAGGGTTATGCCGTGACCAATTTCCAATACGGCTCGGTTTACAGCAAGTTCGAAGGCCACCGCGACGGAAAAAGCAAACTCACCAACGGTACATGGGAGACCTATAAGGGGACAGGCAAGCTGGACAACATCAAAGGCAAAGGCACCTTTAAAGTCACATCGGCGGATCAACCCGGTGAATTTATTCTCGAAATGGAAGGAAAGTATGAGCTCTGATTAAAATTGTTGCCGATTTAAATTTAAAAGAAAAAAAGCCGGGCTAATCACCGGCTTTTTTTATGGACCTGTGTTCTCGTACAAGTTCCAGATAGTGATCTGCGGTTTCCTTACGTTTTTCGACGCTGGTTTCGGGAAGTACTTTTTTCAATTCACAAGGGGTGCCGGCGACCAAATGGTACGGTCCGACAATCTGCCCGTGTTTCACCACCGATCCGGCAGCCACGACAGTACCGGTTTTGATCCGTGCGCCGCCGAGCACAACAGCATTAATGCCGATCAGGCAGTCGTCTTCCACAATACATCCGTGAACCACTGCATTATGCCCCACCGTTACATGATTTCCGATCACTGTCGGTTTGCCATGATCCGTATGAATGGTGCAATTGTCCTGGATATTGGTGCTTTCACCGATGGTGATCCGCTCCATGTCTCCTCTGACCACCGTACCGTACCAGACGCTGGCGTTGTCTTTAATTTCAACGTTTCCAATGATCACCGCCGTGGGCGCGATAAAGACATTTTTCCCGATGATCGGTGCAATGCCTTTAAATTCTAATATCATGGTCTTTTTCCTTAAATCTTAAAGCTTTCGGTCATGCCCGCAAATTTTTTACGAAGTTTGGGCTTTTCTATCTTTCCGGTGGGGTTGCGTGGAACATCATCGAAAATGATCCTTCGAGGTCTCTTGTATCTTGGCAGCGCCCGGCAAAATGCATCGACCTCTTCAGCAGTGAGTTTTTGTCCGGCCTTTATTTGAATAATAGCAGCGGCGATTTCTCCCAGGCGGAGGCTGGGAAGGCCGATTACCGCCACGTCGTGAATTTTGGGATGTGTCTGCAGAAAATCCTCAATTTCAACCGGATAGATGTTTTCCCCGCCGGTGATAACGACATCTTTTTTTCGATCCACCAGCCATATAAAACCGTCTTCGTCTTCTCTGGCCACATCTCCCGTGAGCAGCCAGCCGTCAATCAGCGTTTGGCGGGTGGCTTCCGGATTCTTATAATATTCTTTCATGACACCGGGCCCTTTTACGATGAGTTCCCCGGGGAGTCCCGGGACAACCGAATTCAACCGATCATCGACAATCCGGACTTCCCAGTCAAAACCCGGCAGCCCGATGGCACCGACCTTGTGGATATTTTCCATCCCCAAATGGACACATCCCGGTCCGGTGCATTCGGTCAAACCATAATTGGTATCGTACTGGTGATTGGGAAAAATTCTTTTCCATTCCTTAATCAAAGAGGATGGGACGGGCTGGGCTCCGATATGCATCAGGCGCCACTGGTTCAGGTGAAAGTCTTTGAGCTTGATTTCCCCGCTTTGGATCGCGAAGAGGATATCGAGGGCCCAGGGGACCAGCAACCATACTACCGTCGCTTTTTCTTCGGAAACGGCTTCCATGATCCATCTGGGTTTAATTCCTTTGAGGATGACGCTTTTGGCGCCGACAATGAAGTTCCCGAACCAGTGCATCTTGGCGCCGGTATGATACAAGGGCGGGATACAAAGGAAGTTGTCCTCATGGGTTTGCTTGTGGTGCATATTTTCCAAAAAGCAGGAAAATTCAAGATTCCGATGGGTTAAAAGCGTTGCTTTTGGGGTGCCTGTGGTTCCGGAAGTAAAGTACAGCGCGGCTTCATCGGTAATGTCGATGTTGATTTTGGGATCCAGTGAATGGAGGTCTTTAAGAATCTCTTCATAAGATTCAGCAAAGTCGGGTTTGAGTTCTTTGGGGCCGGCAAATATGTAAGTTTCAACAAAACGATCCAGACTTTCTTTAACGTCGGCAATACGGTCAGTAAATTCCTCACCGAAAATAAAGGCTTTGGCTTCGGCGATTTGCACACATCGTTCAATGGTTTTTGCCACAAAACGAAAGTTAAGGGGAACGGCCCAGGCACCGGTACGGAGGATACCGAAATAGATGGGGAGCCATTCAATGCAGTTGGTCATCAAATGGACAACGCGGTCCCTTTTCTTGATTCCCCGGGCGATAAGCGCCTGGGCCAGCTGATTGGACTGGCCGTCGAATACTTTCCAAGTGATTTCCCGGCGTCGATTTTTTCCCGGCTCCCTTTCGACGAGTGCCGTTTCAGCCCCATATACGCGTGCATTGCGGGCGAGTATCTCTGTGATCAGCATACTTCATCCTTTCAGTGAATCCGTATGCTACGGGTGGATATCAAAATTGTTATCGTCGGTCAAGATTCTAGTTCATGTCCGGTTCTTAAATGATGCCCTAACGGAAAGTCAAGTTCAGACAAAATCCGAATATCTCTATCTATACCCTGTTAATGGTTAGGATCGTGGAATTGTTAAGAGCACTTGACGATCTCAACGAACCACGCGCAGCGCAGGCGCTTGCGCCGCGTGAACGATCTGAACAGGAAAGAGGCACGATTGTTGCATGTGTTTGATTTCGGTCAAAATCCTTTTCAAATAGAAAGGTGAATTCGCATGGACATATATGTCGCCAGACAACCTATATTCGACATCAAAAAATGCATATTCGGCTATGAACTGCTTTTCAGGTCGGATATGAACAATTTTTTCCCGGAAATTGAGGAAAATTTAGCGACATCGAAGCTTCTTTCCAACAGCTTTTTTAACATCGGGATTGAAAAAATTGCCGGTTCCAATCTGGCTTTTATCAATTTCCCCCAGGAATTGCTGATCAAGCAGGTTCCCCTGATGTTTTCCCAGGACAAGCTGGTGGTGGAAATTCTGGAAGATGTCGAACCTTTGGCAGACGTGATTGAAGCCTGCCAGGAGATTGCACTGAATGGATATATCGTTGTGCTGGATGATTTTTTTTATAAACCTGCGCTTGAGCCGCTGATTGAAGTCGCGGACATCATAAAAATAGACGTTCAAGCCACTCCTTTGGAGGAGGTCGGTGATGTTGTCAAAAAAATGACGGTAAAGGGTGTCGATCTTTTGGCTGAAAAAGTGGAAACCCACGATGAATTCAGACAAGCCCTTGACATGGGATTTCGTTATTTTCAGGGATTCTTTTTCAGCAAACCGGAGGTTTTGAAAAGCAAGGAGATTTCCACATCCCAGATGCATCTTTTGGAAATTATGGCCGAGGTCAATAAAGAGGATTTTAAATTTGACAAGCTGGAAAAGATGATCGTTCGAGATGCGTCCATATCCTATAAACTGATGCGATTGATCAATTCCGCATTTTACAAGCGGGCCAAGGAAATTTCTTCCATTCGGCAAGCCATTGTTATGATCGGCGAAACAGGAGTCCGCCGTTTTTTGTCATTGATCGCCATGGCAGGATTGGCCTCCGGCAAACCAGATGAATTGATAAAGGTCTCGCTGATCCGGGCAAAATTCTGTGAACATCTTGGAAGCCATATTGGCAGCAGAACGGATCCATCAGAGCTATTCACCCTGGGCTTGTTTTCTCTAATCGATGCGATCATGGATGATTCCATGGAAAACCTTATGTCTCAAATTCCCCTGTCCGAGGACATCAAGGATGTTCTCATTTCCAAAGACGGTGAGTTGGGTAACTTTCTAGTATTGATTGAATCCTATGAAAAGGGAGATTGGAATCAAATCCAGAAAATCGTAGACAATATCGGGGTCCATGAAGACGATCTTCCCCGCCATTACTTGGCGTCACTGAACTGGGCGGACAGCTTGAACGTTCTCCAGTAGGTAGTTTTAAATCTTTCATTAGAAGCCATCCATCCTTGACACATATTAATTCCCATTATACTAGTATCTTGGTCCTGTAATTCATTGAATTTATCCATTTAAATGAAGCGTCGGGGATTTTGTCCGAAAAAGCGCATTTATCGGCCACCGACAAAGGAAAACGCCCCGATCCCAATAAAACAGCGGACACCATCCTGGCGCATGTGAATGACAAGCGTAAAAAATTGGGTCTTGTAGTGTAGCTTTAAGAGAAATTATCGATATGGGAAGATTGAAAATACTGGTATCAGGCAGCACTGAGTCCGCTGTGAATCAGGCAAGACGGGAACTGCTTGAATCCATTATTATCAAAATTTTAAGCAAGGATGGATACCGTGTCGACGGCATTCGTCCCATAGATCCTCATCAAATGGAACTGGACATCGAGGGAAAACACCTTGAAACCGGTTCTCCGCTTTATGCTGTCTGCAGGTATTCAGAAACAGCCGTGTCAGAGCGCGACCTTCAGGCTTTTTACGGCAGATACATGATAAAATGGCTTGAAGACAATCAATGTCACGGTTTTTTCCTTGTCTTGCCCGGTTTTGACGAAAGGGCCGGGAAATTTTATCGTCAACACATCAAGAATAATGAACATGTTACCACCTTTTTGTACGAAGAAAACGACGTCTTGAAAACGATTTCAGAGATGCCGGGGCATGTCGGTCCGGGCCAGATTGCCGATCGAATACCCCCGGAAAAGGGTGAAATCGGTGAAAATATATTGCTTTATACGGAAAAAGGCATGTATTGGATCTGGTTTATTACATCTCACGGGAAAAACACGCCGAATAAGTTCGTCTTATTTGACGACAGGGGTGCGTCAATATCGGATCGAGCCGTCATTGACTTTCTCGTGAAGCTGTACCCCCCGCTGGCCGATTTTAACCACATTCTGATGGATAAGACGGTATTGCTTCAACCCGGTTTGTTTCAGGACACCGATCCGGTTGTAGACGTCAGCGGCAGTACCAAATGCTTCGAGTATCCGCTCCCTGCTTCACCAAAACATTTTGTAGGAAGAAAATCCATTTTCAACATTCTCGATACACTCACCCGTCAAGTCCTTTATCATCAGACAAAGGACCGGGGTGTGGTGATAGAGGCACCCTTGGGCTGGGGAAAAAGTTCAATGGTCCTGGCGAGTGTTGCACATGTGCAAAAGAACGGTCACCTCGCCGTTGCCGTTGATTGTCGAACGGCATCGTCATCCGCATTTGTCCTCCGTGTCCTGGACCATGCCGCTATGAAATTTGGAGATCTTGATGGAGGAAACCGCCATGAAGGTCAAAAAAAATCGACGCTGACATTTGGCGATCCCGTCCAATGGATACTGGATATCGGTCAGAAGCTCGAATCCCGGAACAAACTCATGTTTATCTTCTTTGATCAGTTTGAGCATATTTTCTTTCTGCCGGACGCGCTCCGTAGGATTAAAGATCTTTTTCTTGAGATCATTGACAGACAAACGAATATTGTTTTGGGATTTTCGTGGGACAGAAGGGTTATTTTTTCAAACCGGGTGTTTTCCGACCTAGGATTTGATGGGGTTACCGAAAAATGCCGAAAAATGATCTTGTCCGCTTTTTCAAAGTCTGAAATCGATGCGCTATTAAAAAGACTTGTCAAGGAATTGGATGAACCTTTGACAAAAGAGCTTCGGATTTTTCTACATAAATTTTCACAAGGATATCCCTGGCTGCTGAAGTTACTTTGCTTTCATGTCAAAATCGCACGGCAGTCCGGTATCCCTCAGCCGGCTGTCCCGGAGATTCTTTTAGGCATCGAAGAACTCTTTCAACAGGAATTTCAACATCTGTCCGGTGCCGAACGCAATTTCTTGCATCAAATCGCCGAATCAATTCCCGGACAATTTTCTGCATCTTTTGAAACAACAGATCATCAGGTGATTCAAGGACTGGCCCGCCGGGGATTGATCAAAAGCATTGGTAAGGCCGTAGATGTTTCATGGAATATTTTACGGCACTATTTGAATACCGGAGAATTGCCCTTTCGTGATCATTTTCTTTTCAACACCCGCATTGGACAGGTGGTCGATGCGCTGAAGATTCTTTATGACGCCGGCGGCATAATTGATGTTTTAGGGTTCAAAATCCGGACCGGAATGCCGGACCGTGCGTTTTACGGTCTTGCAAGGGACATGGATCTAGCAGGACTGGTGACGTTCAGTCAGGGCAAGGTTTCTTTGAGACTCGACATGTCCGGCAAAGATCAGGATCTGGCCGTCGTAATGAGAAATTCTTTGAGGCGCCGGTTATCCGAAAACCATTCGGTATCTAAGATCTTAACAAACCTCAAAAATAACCATGCACTGACCATGATCGATATCTCCACCCTGCTTGAGACGTTAACCCCTTCGATAAAGATAAAGAAACACGCCTGGTTGATCCACGCAAAGATGCTTGGCCAATGGCTGGATGCCGCCGATTTGGCGCTGTTGGACAAAATAAACAAAAAGCTGATATACTTTGATCCGGAATCTGAAATTCGCGAACGAGACCTTTTTTTGCCCCGTCGGCGTGGGGGCAAAACCCCTAGGATTCCGTATGCGCCTGTTGAAAACATTGCCATACGTCTTGTTCAAGCCCTTCAGGGAGACGGAATAATGGATTGGGCAGGGTTTTCAAAACATACCATCTTTGGCGCGCTGGCCGCTCTGGAGGATTTGGGATTCATTGAAAGAAAGACATCATTGATCAAGGTATTGCCAAGAGCAAAAACCTTTTTTGCCCATCCGGATCAGCGTCCGCTGCTATTTGCAGAAGGTGCGCTGCAATTGAGGCCGTTTTCAGAGTTTATCGAAATCCTTAACGCCAAACAGACCATGGGCGGCACCCTTTCGGAACTGGGGCGTGAACTTTGCGAGAGACTGGGGGCGAGCTGGGAACAAAGCACTTCGGAAACCCTCGCCAAAATTATGCTGAATTGGGCCCGCCATACGAATCTTGCGCCAGGTGCTTTTGAAAAGATTCGAAAAGGGCCGATCAAAGGCTGGAAAAAGAAAAAAGACTATCAAATGTCGCTGTTTTAAAAGCCGCTTTAGAAAGGTGACTTTCTTTTGTTTACGCTAATTGGGGTATAAAGTATACGAGACATCTATTTATGAAAGATAAAATGAGAAACGGCAGATTCTGGACAGGGGTCCCGCCGTGGATATTTATCGGCGCGGTTGTCGTCTTGTTCCCGATTTTTGCCATTATGACGATACAGAACATACACCGTCAGAATCAGAACATGACACGGCTGTTGCTCGAAAAAGGAGCGGCCCTGATCCGGTCTTTTGAAGCCGGTACACGCACAGGAATGGGAATGAGTTGGAATGAATTCCAATTGCAGAAACTTCTAACCGAAACCGCCCAGCAGTCCGATATTCGCTATCTTATGGTCACGGATGAAAATGGAACCATTCTTGCGCATGATAACCCCGACGATATCGGCCGAAAACACGGGAAGGGATTAAACCTCAAAAACATTTCACAAAGTAAAACGGTGCATTGGCGGATCGTTCGGGACAAAGACGGCAAGAAAATATTTGAAGTTTTCAGTGAATTTTCTCCCATTGAGGAAGGTATGGGCATGGGACGCAATCACATGATGATGCACAGGTGGTTTCAACGGGGAATGAATGAAAGGATGGGTGTTCCGCCTTTGAAACCGATCATTTTTGTGGGGCTTGACATGACGTCGGTTGAAGACGCCATCCGCTCGGATACCCGGCATACCATTATCATGGGAATTATTCTCCTTTTGATCGGATTTTCCGGTATTATCCTTCTTTTTTTGGCTCAGAGTTACCGGGCCGCCCGCTTGTCTCTTTCAAGAATCAAGGCATTTTCAGACAATCTTGTGGAAAATATGCCCATCGGTCTTGTGGCGATGGACAGCCGGCAAAGAATCACCTCCTTAAATAATACGGCGGCATCTATTTTAAATCGTTTGCCGGAGCAAGTGATTGGAGAAGATGCTGAAAAATCACTTCCGGCCGAGTTGTGGCATTTGATGGAGAATCTGAATGCTGAAAACGGGGTGGTGGAAAAAGAAATTGACTGTACCGTGAAGGAAGGAAACGTGATCCCCTTGGAAGTCAGCGCCACATTGCTCCATGATGAAGACGGAACGTTTCTCGGTCATGTGGTTTTGTTCAAAGATCTCAGTGAGGTTCGTTCCTTAAGAAAAGAGATTGCCAGGAGTCAGCGCCTTGCATCGGTGGGGAGGTTGGCGGCCGGTGTTTCACACGAAATCCGGAATCCTTTAAGTTCGCTTAAAGGGTTTGCAACTTATTTTAAAGAAAGATATCATAATGTACCTGAAAATCAACAGATTTCAAATCTCATGATCCAAGAGGTCGATCGGCTGAACAGGGTGGTTGGCGAGCTCCACGAGTTTGCCAGGCCCATCACCGTTTCCAAAAAACCGGTTCAAATTAAATCGCTTTTAGAGAGCTCGCTGAAGATGGTTGAAAGACAGGCATCAGAATCAAACATCACCATTAAGACCGAGATTGATCACGAGTTAACAGAAGTGTTGGTTGATCCGGACAGGATCAACCAGGTTCTTTTAAATCTATATCTTAATGCCATTGACGCGATGGATATCGGCGGATGTTTGACGGTCACGCTTTCCGGAAATAAGACAAAAAATGGGGCAGAGATCAAAATTACAGATACCGGCGCCGGGATTTCGGACAATGATCTGGGTCATATCTTTGATCCTTATTTTACCACCAAACCATCGGGTACCGGCCTTGGGTTGGCCATTGTTCATAATATCATGGAAGCCCATGGCGGCGACATCAAAATCGAAAGCCGTCTGGGACAGGGAACAGGGGTTACCATATTCCTGCCCGCTGTTGAAACAAGAGTTGAAAAATGACACAAAAAAAGACGGTATTGGTCGTTGACGATGACGACACCCATCGCACGATGTTGAGAACCCTTGTCGGAGGTTGGGGATATGATGTCGAGGAGGCGGATGACGGTTCGGCCGCCATTGCGAAGGTCGAAGAACGCCCATTTGATCTCATCTTGATGGATGTTAGAATGTTGAAAGTTTCAGGCCTTGAAGCACTTGAGCGAATAAAAGCGTTTAATCCCGCTATTCCGATTACCATCATGACAGCGTATTCTTCCGTTGAAACGGCTGTTGAGGCTTTGAAAAAAGGCGCTTATGATTATCTCACCAAGCCCCTTGATTTTGACAAGTTGCGGTTAACCCTTGAGAGGGCGATGGAGCATGTTCGCCTGAAAGAGGAGAACCGTATGCTCAAGGAAAACCTGGGTAAACATTTTGATATGCAAAATATTATCGGCCGCAGCCGGGCCATGTTAAGTCTTCTGGAAACAGTGGCGCATGTGGCGATGTCAGAAGCAACCGTAATGATTACCGGCGAATCCGGAACCGGCAAAGAATTGATTGCCGGGGTGATTCATTATAACAGCCCGAGGAAAGACGGTCCACTGGTAAAGATCAATTGCGCGGCAATTACCGAGACGCTTTTAGAATCCGAACTTTTTGGGCATGAGAAAGGATCGTTTACAGGTGCTGATCGAAGAAAAGAAGGGCGTTTTTACCAGGCGAACAAGGGGAGCCTGTTTCTTGATGAAGTCAGCGAGATGCCGCTTTCCATGCAGGTGAAACTTTTGCGTGTATTGCAGGAAAGAGAACTGACGCGTGTCGGCGGCGAAAAGGTCATACCCGTGGATGTCCGGGTGATTGCCGCCACCAACAAAGATTTGGACGATCTGAAAAATGAGGGCGCTTTCCGCGAAGATTTGTATTATCGCCTCAACGTCGTCCGCTTGGAGATTCCGCCGCTCAGGGAGAGAAGAGAGGATATTCCGCTGCTGGCCCGGCACTTTCTGGATATGTTTATATCCAAAAATAACAAAGAGATCAAAGGGCTCACACCCGGTGCCATGGACCGGCTGATTCGCTATAATTGGCCCGGAAATGTGCGGGAGTTGATGAACGCCGTGGAAAGAGCGGTTGTTTTGGCCCGGACGGAATATCTTGACGATCAGGATTTTGCCATGATACAGACGACGGCGCAGCAACCTTCAGAAACATCTTCTTATGTCGACCATATGCCTCTTGAGGCAGTGGAAAAAGCTGCGATATTGCGTATGCTGGATTCTGTTGCCGGCAATAAAAGCGAAGCCGCGAGACGGCTGGGGATTACGCGAAAGACCCTTCATCAAAAACTCAAAAAATACGGCGTGATGGACTAGTGGGGGGTATATTTTAATTTTGGTTTTTTTTCAGATTAAGGTGTTTCATTGATGCGGTTTTACAAAATTTTGTTTCTGCTTCTTTTTCTGTTTTTTTTCGGACAGATCGTGTCTGCATATCAATTGTCGTCTAAGACGGCGCCAATGCCGGATGATTTGTCGTTATCTCTTGATGAGATCATAACGCACGTTGAAAAACGTTATTCAGTGGCAGGCTTTTCAGCACAATTTTCCCAGACATCGACAATAAAAGCGATGGACATTACGGATACCGCATCGGGGACAGCCTATTTTAAGCGTCCGGGGAAAATGAGATGGGAGTATGAAACTCCCGAACGGCAAACGATCATTACGGACGGCAACACGCTGTGGGTCTACAGACCCGATGACAACCAGGTCATGATTGGAAAGGCCCCTTCTTTTTTTAAAGGCGGCAAAGGATTCAGTTTCCTGTCCGATATGAAGGAGATAAGACAAAAATTCAAAATGAGTCTCGAAAAAGAGGGCCCGGAAGGTTTTTTTGTTCTAAAGCTTTTACCCAAAGAAAAGACAGTCGATATTGTAAAAATCCTTCTCACGATTTCAAAAGCGACGTTTGATGTTGTCGAGATCGTGACGTATAATTCATACGGTGACCAAACACGGTTTGTCTTTAGCAATATTCAGTTTAAAAAAAAGATCGATGATTCATTGTTTCACTTTAATATCCCCAAAGATGTGGAGGTGCTGCATCTGGATGAACAGGGAGGCTCTTAAGAAAATAGAATAGGACCTGCAAAATGAAAGAAAAGATAAAACGTTTGCTGAAAAAAAGAAACGCCGTCATGCTTTCCCATAATTACCAGCCTCCGGAAATTCAGGATCTGGCGGATCTTTGCGGTGATTCCTTGGAATTGAGCATTAAGGCCTCCCAGACCGATGCGGAGGTCATCGTCTTTTGCGGGGTTCATTTTATGGCGGAAACCGCTTCAATATTGTCTCCGGACAAGACCGTTCTTCTGCCTCGAAAAGATGCCGGATGTCTGATGGCCGATATGATTGAACCGGAGGGGCTTCAAGTTATGATTGACAGGCTTCCCCTGATGCCCGTGGTGACCTATGTCAATTCAACGGCGGCGGTTAAAGCGCTTTCCACCATATGCTGTACTTCGGCCAACGCCGTCGATATTGTCGGCAGCCTGGATGCCGATGAGGTGATCATGACCCCTGACCGGAATCTGGCATTATATACCGCCTCACAGACAAAAAAGAAAGTTCACACCTGGGACGGATATTGTCCGACCCATGACAGGCTCCATCCCGAAGATGTGCATAACGCCAGGAAGGCCCATCCGGAAGCAGTCTTTATGGCCCATCCGGAGTGTCGTCCTGAAGTTTTAAATCTGGCAGATGTGATTCGCAGCACTTCCGGCATGATCCGGTATGCAAGAGAATCAAAAAGCACCTCGTTTATCGTCGGGACGGAGATCGGGCTGATTCATCCATTAAAAAAAGCAAATCCCGGGAAAAAATTCTATCCGGCTTCCAGCAAGATGGTGTGTAAAAATATGAAAAAGATCTCCCTTGAAGATGTTGCGAGAAGCCTGGAATTGATGGAGGGAGAGGTCAAGGTCCCCGAAAATATTCGCAGGCCGGCCTTTCAAGCGGTTCAAAGGATGGTCGATTTGTCTCTTGCAAAATGATGAATCATCCGACCAGTTCTTCCGGAATGTCGGCATTGGTGTAAACTTTCTGAACATCATCACAGTCTTCGAGAATTTCCATCAAATTAAGCATTTGCTCTGCTTCCTTGCCCTGAAGGTTTACGGTGGATTGAGGGAACATGGTGATTTCTGCGACGATATAAGGGATCGACGCATTATCGACGGCTGTTTTCACCGCCTCGAAATCCTTGGGGGCCGTGATGATCTCGTAATTGCCGTTATCTTCTCTGACATCTTCGGCGCCGGCGTCAACGGCGACTTCCATCAAAGCATCCTCGTCAACGGATTGGTCTTCAACAACAATATACCCCTTTTTTTCGAACATCCAGGCAACACATCCATTGGAGCCAAGGTTCCCGCCGGCCTTGTTTAAAATATGGCGGATATCGGCCACGGCCCTATTTTTGTTATCAGTGACCGACTCTATGTAAACCGCTGCACCCCCGGGCCCGTAACCTTCGTAAATGCACTCTTCATAAAAAACCCCTTCCAGTTCTCCGGTCCCCTTTTTGACGGCCCGTTCGATATTATCTTTGGGCATATTTTCACTTTTTGCCGCCTGGACCGCGGTTCGCAGCCTTGGGTTTGAATTGATGTCCCCGCCGCCCATACGGGCAGCCACGGTGATTTCTTTGATGAGTTTGGTAAAAATCTTTCCCCGCCTGGCATCTGTGACGCCTTTTTTGTGTTTAATGCTGGACCACTTGCTGTGTCCTGACATTTTTCCCTCCTATTTTTTCCGTAATCCGATTACATAAATTTCTTTGCTGGCTTTTCGGCTGCTTCTCGGCTTAAAGATCCTGTGGATTTTAAAGACGGACCGAACCGAGTCAACAAATGTCTTGAAATCTTCTCCCTGAAATATCTTGCAGACGAACGATCCGTCGATGGTCAATGTTGTCTGCGCGATGGATAGCGCTCTGCAACAAAGATCAAAAGATCGGGTATTGTCCACGAACTTATTCCCTGTTGTGGATGGTGCCATATCGCTGATGACGACATTGAAACCGCTTCCAAGGGATTTAAAAAAATCGTCATCCATCATAAAGATGTCCCCGGTATAGAGCTCTACTTGGGAAGGGACGTTTATTGTGACCGGCACCTGATCGATGCCGACCACCCGACCCGTGTTCCCGGTCACGCCGGCCGCATAAAGAAGCCATGATCCGGGTGCACATCCCAGGTCCAGAACAGCAGCTCCCTTTTTGATAACGTTATGTTTTTTTTGTATTTCTTCAAGCTTGTAGACAGATCTCGCCGGAAATTGTTCCTTTTTTGCCTTTCGCGTGTAATGATCTTGCCAGCGGTTAATCGTTTTTGGATATCGTTTCATCAATTCATCAATATAGAATGCAAATTACGAACCCTAAAATAGTTCTTCCATGGCTTCGGAAACATTGTTCACGCCGACAAGCTTGATACCTTTCATCCCGGCGGTCCGTTTCAGGTTGCTTTGCGGCAGCACACATCGATTAAAGCCCATCTTTTTTGCTTCGGCAATCCTGGTTTCGATATGGCCTATGGCCCGGACTTCACCGGTCAATCCGATTTCGCCCAATATGATGGTCCCATGTCGAACCGGCCGGTCCAAAAAGCTCGAAGCAACAGCACCCACGATTCCCATATCAACGCCGGGTTCGTCTATTTTGATGCCACCGGCGACATTGATAAAAATATCGTGCCCCATCAAATGCATGCCCAATTTTTTTTCCATTACCGCCACGAGCAGTGCCACCCGGTTGTGATCGATTCCCAGAATCGTTCTTCGCGGATTTCCAAAACTCGAACTGCTTGCAAGCGCTTGAAGTTCAACGAGAATCGGCCTTGTACCTTCCATGCTGGCCGTGACAACGGAACCCGGCACATTAACGGGGCGTTCGGAAAGAAATACGGCCGATGGGTTGTCCACCTCATTGAGTCCGTTTTCGTTCATTTCAAATACGCCGATTTCATTGGTCGACCCGAATCGATTCTTTACCGCTCTTAGAATCCTGAATACGTGATTTTGATCACCCTCAAAATAAAGCACGGTATCGACCATATGCTCTAAAAGCCTGGGTCCTGCAATAGCGCCGTCTTTGGTCACATGACCGACCAAAAATACGGGTGTCCCGGTCTTCTTGGCCATCAGCATGAGTTTCAAGGTCGATTCGCGCACCTGGGAAATACTTCCGGGAGCAGAAGTCAAATCCGGACTGAACATGGTCTGTATGGAATCGATGACCAGGACCTTCGGCTGAACAGATTCGGCCATCAACAGGATTTGTTCCATATCATTCTCCGAAACAACCATCAAGCCCGAAGACACCGCGGATAGCCTTTGGCTGCGTATCCGCATCTGGCGGATCGATTCTTCTCCGGAGACGTACAATACTTTTGAATCCTTTTCAGCAAGACCATAGAGCGCCTGAAGCATGAGGGTTGATTTTCCGATGCCGGGGTCTCCGCCGATCAGAACAAGTGTACCGGAAACAAGACCGCCACCCAGAACACGGTCAAATTCTTTGATTCCGGTTAATAGACGATCTTCATGGTCGAGGGAAATATCAATGATCGAGACCGGTTTCGCTTGTGAGGAACCCAAAAGCCGTACCGCTTCCCGGGCGGATTTGGCGGTTTGTATCTCTTCCACAAAAGTTTGCCATCGGCCGCAGTCCGGGCATTTGCCCATCCATTTCGGGGTCTGATATCCACAAGCCTGGCATGAAAATATTGTTTTAGACGTTTTTTTCACGGCACCGGCGCTTCACTGTTGCAAATCGAGGATTTGTGATATCGCTCTGCGCAGTTCAATCAACAAAACTTCAATTTTCAATCTAAAATCGTCAATGATTGTAATCGATTGGTTTCAAAGGCTTAAACCGTTAGCCGAAATCGAAACCATTTGTTTCGGGGCAAACTCCCTTGCTTTTTGATTCATAACATGTCATTTAATTCCGATCAATAAGTGTCTTTAGGCTAAATCTTATGTCACAAAAATTGAACCAAGATTTATGATCGATTATCATCTCCACACACTGTTTTGCAACCATGCCACCGGCGGTATGGAGCGCTATGTCCAAAATGCCGTGGATTTGGGGTTTCGGGAGATATGTTTTTTGGATCATCTGACCATCCGGCCGGCCTGCCACTGCGAAGCACGAGCGGGAAGGAGAGCGGCATCCGGCCTTTCCATGACACCGGAAGAGATTCCGCATTATTTTTATGCCGTCCAGATTTTAAAAAAAAACTATAAAAGCAAGATCAGCATTAAAGCCGGCCTCGAGGTTGATTTTAACACGAATCATACCGACTTATATCAAAAGATTGTCGACACCTATGCATTTGATGTCATTGCCGCCTCGCTGCATTTTCCCAATGGTTTTGACATTGTCACTCACCGTTCAGGATGGCGATATGGCGAAAATGATGCAGATGAGGTTTATGCGCTGTACTTCGAGCAGCTCCAAAAAATGCTGGAATATGACTATTTTGATGTGATATGTCATATAGACCTGATAAAAAAGTTCGGTCGAAAACCCAAGAGATCTTTTGAAATAGAATATGATAACATATTGGAAATCATAAAAGACAAGGGCAAAACCATCGAGGTCAATACCAGCGGATATGATCATCCAGTCAGAGACATTTACCCTTCTTTGAAGATACTTAAAAAATGTTATAAGAAAGGGATATCGATCACTATGGGATCAGATGCGCATCGTCCGGCGAATGTGGGCCGACATTACGAGCGGGTGCTGCCGATCCTGCTTTCAACCGGATACAGGCAATTGGCAATTTTCAGAAAGCGGCAACGCGCCGAGGTTCAAATAAAGGACTGGAAAAAGAAGATACATGTTTTACCATAGAACAACTCGAGTTAAATATATCATCTTTTTGACCTGTTTTTTTGTGCTCAACCTTTTTCTCTTAACACAAAATGCAGCCGGAACCAAAAAGAGCGGCAGATATTTTGAATCATTACAGGATCGGTTGATTAAAGACGGTTTTGATAAAGACAGAATCTTAGCGCTTTACAAAAAGCCTGAAGTATATTTTGAAATAAAAGGGGTTTCCCGGTTTTTGGTCCACCGTGAGGCTGAATTGAATTACGATCAATTTTCCAGTAAAAAATCGATTCGTGAGGCGATAAAATATATGGCGCATCACAAAAAAGCGCTGGAAAAGACTGAAAAGACTTATGGCGTCGACAAAGAGGTCATTACAGCAATCCTTCTGGTAGAGACCCGGTTGGGTACCTTTGTCGGAAGACCGTTGGTATTGAATACACTATCTTCAACCGCTGCGCTCGCAGATACCCATGTCCGGGAAATGTTTTGGGATAACGTCTCAAAATCAATCCGGCTTACGCGGAAACAATTCGATCGATGGGTTCAAAGAAAATCGGCATGGGCTTACAAAGAACTCAAAGCTTTTTTAGTGTATACAAACGAGGAACACATGGATCCACTTGATATCCGCGGATCTTATTCAGGGGCCATGGGGATTGCCCAGTTCATGCCGAGCAACATTCTCGTTTTTGCAAAAGACGGCGACAACAACGGAACGACGAATCTTTTTGATCATGCAGATGCCATAAGCAGTATCGGCAACTATCTAAAACATTACGGATGGCATCCCGGAATCGACAGGGAAAAGGCTTACCATGTTATTTATCATTACAACCACAGTCCCCAGTATGTAAATACGGTATTGAAAGTATCGGCGATTTTAAAATCGAAAACGTGAATCGGCATCAGCGAGCGCATTCCACGTAACTTGTTACGGGGTTAGCGAGCGAATCTAAAAAAGCAAAATACCTTACCGGGAAGATTCCCTGCAGTTTGCTGCAGGGAATCTTCAATTAATTAAAAGGATAAAATTGGATATAACAACTGCAATCGTCTGGATAAAAATCAGCGTTGTTTTTTACCTGTTCACGGTGTTGGCGATTGTAGACATCGTGCGCAAAGATTTCGGAACCATTGGAAAGAAAGCGCTCTGGGGACTTGTTGCCATGATTCCGTTTTTCGGATGGATGGTTTATCTGATTTTTGGGTTCAGAAAAGGTAAAAAAAAAGTGCATGGGGGCGCAACATACAAATAACGTTTGACATCGGTCGCCGTCTTCTATAATCATATATTTTTTTAAGGTCCCATCGTCTAGCGGTTAGGACGCCGGCCTCTCACGCCGGTAACG
>CAZQAF010000037.1:20901-35578 GCA_964591175.1 uncultured Desulfobacteraceae bacterium
TAACGGGGGTTCGATTCCCCCTGGGATCACCATCGATACGCCAAGCCGACTACGGCTTGTCAGAAGGGATCCGGCTTTAATGCCGGATCCCTTCGTTGGTTTTGACCTCGGAATTCGACAAAGATCCAATCCACGCCCCAAAGAACCCAAATTTTTACCGCAACGAAAATTTATATTAAAGATTTTCAAATAAAATGCCGTCTTATAGTCATATACTTGTATTTATTTTCGAAAGAATTTTGAAGTCATTAACTTGCCTGACAAGAAAAGCAAACAGGTGGTGTTAAAAATGGGTTTGGTTCATGTGGATAATCTAGAAGTTGATATGGTTTTGTCCGAGGATGTTCGAGACATAAAATCCAGACTCCTTCTTACAAAAGGCCAAAAAATACAATCGAAACATATCCGAATTTTTAAAATATGGGGAATAACAGAAGTCGGTGTCGTCGAAGAAAACCGGGATAAAAAAAATAATACGGAAATTCACATCGATCCGGATAAATTGGAAAGGATAACAGAAGAAACCGAATTTCTTTTTAAACATGTGGATTTATCTCATCCGGCTATACAGGAATTATTCAGAATATCTTTATTGCACAGAAGTCGGCAGGAAGTAGATAACCGTGAAAATATCGCGCCGGCCTCTGGTGACGATTTAAAAGCGCATTCTATTCGGGATGTGAAAAAAATGATTGACGGCAGGGAAATAAAACTGCCTGAAATGCCCTCCACAGCGTTTGAATTGAACGAAATTGTTGCAGATCCCACTGCCTCGGCTCACAGTATCGCCGAGGTTGTGAATAAAAGTCCGAGCCTGGCGACACTCTTGCTGAAAATTGTCAATTCATCATTCTACGGATTCCCCTCGAAAATAAACAATATTTCACGGGCTGTTACAATAATAGGCACCCGGGAAATTACAGGCCTTGCCTTGGGTCTGAGCATCGTTAAAGCGTTTAAAGATATTCCAAAAGAAGTCATAGATATTAGCTCATTTTTAAGACATAGTATTGCTTGCGGTATTATATCAAGGATTTTAGCTGCGAAAAAAAACATACCCCAAACAGAGCAAATGTTTGTCGCCGGCCTGTTACATGACATCGGCCGGTTGATTATTTATCAATATTTTCCGGAGCAGGCAATGACACTCTTAAGTCAGGCTGCGGCCTCGGATAACCTTCTTTTTCAACAAGAAACCCGTTTTCTAGGCGGCAACCATTCGCTCATCGGGCAATATTTGTTGAAAGAATGGAAGCTTCCTTTTGAATTACAAAACAATATATTTTTTCATCACAACCCTTTAAATGCTCATGATCCTATAAAGGCGACGATTATTCATTTGGCGGATATTATGGTAAATGCTTTAAGGCTGGGAAGCAGCGGAGAAAGGTTTGTTCCATTTTTTGATGAGAAGGCATGGGAGAATTTGAAATTGTCGCCCGGCAACTTTGAAACGATAATTCAACATACGATCCATCAGCTTGTTCCCCTGGAATCTTTTTTTCAAGGATAAAGCAAATGTGTTGGGTCGTCTTTCCGGGAATAGCTCAAAGAGCGAAGACGGAAGCAAATAGCAAAGACCAATGAATAAACATCCCAATTCCGATAAACTGATAACACGCATCGATTATTTGGAGGAGAACAGAAGGTTTATCCAAAATGCTTTGGAAATGGCGCTGTCTTTGGGCGATTTTCAGGAAAAAATTAACGAACAAAATGGACATCATGAAATTTTCAAAGAGACCGAAAAAAGAATAGGCCGTATAATTCCATTTGAAGCGCAGGCGTTCTACGCTGTGAACGAAAATGATTCAAATCTTGCCTTGTCTGTTTGCGAACCCGAAGATCTGAAGTCTTCTATTGAAAATGAGATAGAATCAATGATCGAGAAGAATCTGTTTGGATGGGTCATACGTGAAAAAAGAGGCGTTCTCGTCGATTCAAAAGATCATTCAAGGCGGTTTTTGTTCCATGTCATTGCAACACATTCAAAAATAATCGGTATGTTTGTGGGTTTGTGGCCCGGTCAAGGGGAAAGAATCCCTGATGTCTCCCTGGATCTTTTATCCATCATCCTTCTTAATTCGGCAAATGCTATTGAAAATGCCGGATTCTGTCACTTAATGCACAGGCAAAACAGTATCCTTGAAGAAAAAGTAAAGCACAAAACAAAAGAAATAGAAGAAGCGATGGTTAAGGCCAACAAGATGGCAATGAAAGCGGAGAAGGCAAACCTTATTAAGAGCGAGTTTCTTGCCAATATGAGCCATGAAATTCGTACCCCGATGAATGCGGTCATCGGGATGTCAAGACTTCTCTTAGACACGAAGCTGAGTCCCGAACAGCAAGAGTATGCGGAAATTATAAAAAAAAGCGGGGATTCATTGTTGTTCATCATCAACGATATCCTCGATTATTCAAAAATCGAATCCGGCAAACTTGATCTTGAAAATATTGATTTTGAGTTGAGGGCGTCATTGGAAGAAGTCACCGATCTTTTAGCCTTAAAAGCCCATGAAAAAGGGTTGGAGTATGTTGCCGTAATTCAGCCGGACGTTCCTTCGCTTTTATGCGGAGATCCCGGGCGATTGCGTCAGATACTGGTCAATCTTGTAGGAAATGCGATCAAGTTTACGGAAGAAGGCGAAGTGACGATTCGGGTTAACCTTGATGATGAGGATACAAACCATGTCACCATCCGTTTTAGTGTCACCGACACGGGGATCGGTATCCTCCCGATGGATACGGATCGACTTTTTAAATCGTTCTCACAGGTTGACAGCTCTACAACCCGGAAGTTCGGCGGAACAGGATTGGGGTTGGCCATTTCAAGGCAGCTTGCAGAATTGATGGGTGGTCGAATCGGCGTAGAAAGCCAGGAAGGAAAAGGCTCAACATTTTGGTTTACTGCAATTTTTAAAAAACAGCCCGAATGGGACAAAGCAGAAATCAGTGTTCCCGAGGATATCAGGAAGAAACATATCCTTATAGTGGATGACAATGCAACGAATCGGTTTGTTCTAAAAGAACAATTGAAGCTGTGGGGATGCCGTTATAAAGAAGCTTCAAGCGGTGAACAGGCCTTGGAGACGCTCAGACTGGCCAGGGCTGAACGAGACCCTTGTGAGATTGCCATCATTGACATGCAGATGCCGGGAATGGATGGAGAGACTCTGGGACAAAAGATCAAACAAGATCCGGATCTTAAAAACACGATACTTGTTCTATTGACGTCATTGGGCAAATGGAGTGATGCCAGACGGATAGAACGAACCGGTTTTGCGGCGTATTTGACCAAGCCGGTCAAACAGTCCCAACTCTATGATTGCCTGGCCATGGTTACCGGTGCGAGCGCGGAATTGCCAAAGGATCAGCCGGCAACGACTGTCACACGTTATGCTGTTGCCGATGACAAAAGGCACCAACTTCGCATTTTGCTGGTCGAGGATAATATGACGAACCAGAAAGTAGCCTTGAACATCCTAAAGAGATTCGGGTACAATACTGATGCGGTTGCCAATGGTAAAGAGGCGATAAAAGCCCTGGAAATGATACCTTACGATATCGTATTGATGGATTGCCAGATGCCGGAGATGGATGGTTACGAGGCAACCGGAGAAATCCGAAATCCGGCATCTAAAGTGCTCGACCACGAGGTTCCGGTTATTGCCATGACCGCTCATGCAATAAAGGGGGATCGCGAGAGATGTCTGGAAGCCGGCATGGATGATTACCTCTGTAAACCGGTTAACCCGCGAGAGCTTTGTGACATGATCGAAAAGTGGATAAAGGAGCCGGAAGTCCCCGGCATGGAAAAAACCATTTTAAAAGAGCAATCAATTAATCTTGTCCCTCAATTTCCCTGAGCATTTGAAGGTTACGATCTTCCTTGGTTTGAGCATCAAATCCTCACCGGTGGCAGGGTTCCTGCCTTTACGTTCCCTTTTTTCCTTAACGCAAAACTTGCCAAACCCTGAGATCATTACATCCTCACTGTTAGTAAGTGTTCTTTTAATGATTTCAAGAAGGGTTTCTACAATTTCTGACGACTTGTTTTTTGGAAAACCGGTCTGATTCTGGATGGACTCTACGATCTGAATTTTTGTAAGTGTCATGATTGAAGACTCCTTTATGGTAAATATCCAGGTTTTAATAAGTTAGATGAATTTTAATCAATAATGGTGTAATTTGTCAAGAAAATATGCGGGTTACAATAGATATCCCATTGAGGGCCATACAGGGTTGAGGTGAATACACCCGGGATATAAACAGGCCGGGGTTTGAACGATCAAATCAGCATTATCACATCAGCTGACTTAGCGCCACATGATCGAAGTCATATTCCTGAGTGGCATTCTTTGATATTTGAATTTCGGATACCCCACCATCATTGCGCCGAAGCTGATATTTCCTTCAGGAAGTCCCATTTCTTTTTGCAATGGGGGCCAAAATGACGCTGCGGCATTAAAGTAGCCCGCCCAGCATGTACCAAGATCAAAAGACAAAGCAGCCAGTTCCAGGTATGTCAAGGCAATGGTGCAGGCGCTCTGGGCAGTTCTATCATCTTTTTGGGCGTAGGCAGCGATAATATGGGGTGCATTTCTGCATATGGGATCATGTCCCCCATCATAAAAAGAAACGACTCGATCCAGATGCATAGCGGCAACGAGTGGGGAATCTTCCTTGATCAATTGGCGCATCCAGTCGATAACCAAGCCGGTCATCTTCCGAACCTCATTCTCTTCATAAATGACCAGCCATCTGACGGGTTGGAAGTTATGGCCCGAGGGGGCAAACCTTGCAATATTTATTAGATTTGTCAGCACTTCTCGATGGACCTGCTTTTTTTTGTAATTTCTTATGGACCTTCTGAAGCGCAAAAAATGCTCGACCTGTTCCGGAAGTAACAAACCGTCATCCTTGACGGACAGGCATTCTTCCGGTTTCATAATTGCATGGGTCATGGCGCCGTGCGGGCAAACCGCCACACAATGTCCGCACCTGATGCACAGCCTATCTCCACCATCGATAAGGGTGGGGAAAGCATCTTTATCTTTAAACTCAATGATTCCCACGGGACAAACTTCAGCACAAATACCATCACGCAGGCACAATTCTTGATCTACGGTCAACAGTTCCATATGTTTACCTCTCCATAATATTTTTTTGATTAAATAGTGTCTTACAACGGGCTCCCGCGCACCTATAGAACCCAGGACAGCATTGCACTGCCGAGGATCAACGATATAATGCCGAACAGCCTGTATGTTTGATCTGATGCCGAATCGACATACCACTTGACAAGTTCATCATACAAGGATTTGGGGAGCAAAAAGATGAGCGCTCCCTCGATAACCGCCAGCAATCCGATCAATCTGATAAACCATGGTTGTTGGCTTGCAGCAGCAGAAACCAAAAGCAAAACGCCCATTGCAGCTTCGAAAACCGAAAGAATTTTTCGATTAACTTCATTAAAAAAACGTTTTACAAAATGTCTGGTTTCGCTGGTGTAAAGAATCGTGCAGCAACCGGTCACAACACAAAAAAGACTGATGGCATATAGAAATATCTTCATACTCGACTCCTTCATTTGTATGTGTTCGGGGGAAGCGCTCCGCCGTGAAACGATGGCGTGCATCCCCTGAACATGACCCCTCATTTTTCGGTTAGCCAGTCTTTTAAATTGAACTTTTGCTTGATCAAATTTTGAATCGGCAGGAATTTGGGTTCCGGCAATTGTGACCAGCTAAACCATTCCCATTTCTCACACTTTTTCGGTTCTTTTACGGTCAATACGCCCGAATCGTAATCTGCGATGACAAACAACGTGATGTAATGTTTTTGTTCTATTTTGAAGATATCGTTGGTATATGGCCCGGATCTGATATTTTGTATGGTTAACCCTGTTTCTTCAAAAAGTTCTCTTTTGGCGCAATCCTCTATGGGTTCACCGAACTCCAAATGGCCACCGGGAAACTGCCAAGTGCCGGATCCGTGTGAATTTATCCGTTTTCCAAGTAGAACATTGGAATCTTTAATAACGATAACTGCGACGCCTACTTTTGGCCTCATAGGGTATTTCCTTATCATCTATTTCTCAAAATTTTTATTGTAATTATATTCATTTATAAAATTGAATCAATGTTTTTTCAAGTCATAAAAAAAAACGTTTAGACGATTGACCCAAGACAACGAATTTAATGCCTGAAGCCTGCATGGAAATCAATGGGAGTGCCGTTTAATTAAATCGGAATGATCCGTGCAGCCGTATCGGATAAACTTATTGATTTAAAACGCCAAATTATAATAAGATTGTTATAACGACATTACAGGCAAGGAGGGAGCCATCGGTCTTTTATGGAAAAAGATGAAATTTCCAATCATAAAAAAAAGCGGATCAACCTAACCATCCGAGAGATGGAAATCGACGATATTGCAAAAGTATTCCATTTGGGCGAAAAACTCTTCACAGCCCGTAAGGTGCCCAATCTTTACCGAACCTGGGATGAATACGAAGTGGTTTCTCTATTTCAGAGCGATCCCGAGTTTTGTCTGGTAGCCTATTCGGATGATACGATTATCGGTTTTGCCTTGGGATCGACCATCAGCAAAAGCGGCACCGCCTGGAAGTACGGGCACCTCTATTGGTTGGGTATCGAACCCGAATATCAAAGACAAGGGGTCGCGAAAAAACTTTTTAAAAGTTTTATGGATCTTATGGTCGAAAACGGTGTGCGTATGTTACAGGTGGATACTGAAGCGGACAACCTGCCGGCACTTCATTTTTTTCGGGAAATGGGATTCGGAAATCCGCAGCAGCACATTTACCTGAGTCTCAACCTTTCCGATCTTCGTCGTCAAATTAAGGAGAAGAAAGAGAATGGGCGGGTGTGATTCCCCCGATTTCAATGTCACAATGAATAGAACAATCGGTCAGATTCAGCCTAAGCGCCTGAGACGTCTTTTGCGCAGGATCGTAAATATTTACAGCCCTTCCGGTAAGGAAGAAGATGTTCTTTATTATGTATACGGTTACATGAAAAAGCATCATCTTCCGGTGATACGCCAGTTTGTAGATGACAGTCGATATAATTTGGTTGTGGTGCCGTCGGGAATCGATGTCCAACTGGCACTCATCGGCCATCTGGATACGGTGGCGGCATATGACCTCGATCACTACGGTTATCGGGAAACCGGGGACCAGATTACGGGACTTGGCACCGCCGACATGAAAAGCGGCTGTGCCGCCATGGTGGAAGCCTTCATTAGCGTCTGGGAAAGTGGCTTTACCCGAATGCCCGTGGCCCTGGCCCTGGTTGTCGGAGAGGAAGAAGAAGGTGACGGAACCGAACGCCTGGTGGAGGATTTTTATTTTCCATGGGCGGTGGTGGCCGAACCCACAGATCTTCGTCCGTGTTTAAGTCATTATGGGTACCTGGAGATACAAATCTGTGCCCGGGGCAGAAGACGGCATGCCTCTTTGGCCGACCGCACTCGTAATCCTGTGGAAAACATGCTGAAAGTGCTCATGGAGGTTTGCCGTTATATGATGGACTACCGCCCCGAAGGGGTTTATAATATCAGGGATCTTTTAAGCAGCCATGTAGGATTTGCCGTACCGGATTGGTGTGAAGTCTGGTTGGATGTTCACCTTCCGCCCCATTCTCCCATCGGCGAAGTTTCTTTGGAACTGGAGCAAATTGTTAAGCGGATCCAAAAGGACAATCCACAAAATAATGCCGCCATCCGTTTTGTCACGGTGCATGACGGCTATGAACTTCCGGAAAAGGGGCCGGTGGTAGAGGTCTTGCAGAGCCTGTACAAAAAGCGATCATTGGCCTGGACCCCGCAAGCGTTTTCTAGCCATTCCGACGCCAATAGATTATGGATTTCCGGGATGAAGCCAATTTTACTCGGACCGGGTCAGTTGCATATGGCTCACGCCCCCGAGGAGTCGGTTCCTTACAGCCAAGTTCAATGGGCGGCCGAATTTTATCGGGATCTCATTATATCCATGGGTTTCTGAAAATCTATATGGTGTGTTGTTTTTATCCGTTCTCTCAATAAACCGCATGAAAAGAGTGGCCCCAATGCCGGCGGCTTACCCATTTGCGATGATGGTACCGTTGATTACCTGTTGATCATGTCCCTCAACTTGGCGGAGCATTTAAAAGTGACAACCTTCCTTTCTTCAAGCATCATATCTTCACCGGTTGCCGGATTTCTGCCCCTACGAGCCTGTTTTTCTTTAACACAGAATTTCCCAAATCCGCTGATCAAGACATCTTCGCCGGATTCTAGAGTGTTTTTGATGACATCTACCAAGGTTTCCACGATTTCAATGGATTTTTTCTTTGTGAATCCATCTTTGTCGCTGATTCTCTCAATGATTTGAGCTTTTGTCAGTGTCATGCTCATTGCTCCTTTTGACTTGCAATATGGAGGATGAATGATCGCATCCAAACAGCCTGATGAAAACTATTACGTATTCGATTATCAATCTGATATCAATAAATAATTAAAAAAGAGAAGTCAATAATCAATTCCATGATTAGGATAACCTCCTACTTTATAGGTATTTATCCTATTAAAATGAACCATCCGCTCTATAGACAAATCGAGTCGCAATCTGATAAACAAAAGAATAAACAAAGGCGTTATTCTTATGTTAATAAGAACCTAATTTTTATGAAACAAAAATCAATCGCCCATGATGGAACCGGAGCCCTGGTGATTAATATAAAAGATATGATATCGGGAAGATTGCAAGACAGGGGATTGGCGCCTGTTGAGATAATGCGTCTGATTAAAGATGTATCCAACGTCGTCGGAGGCGCCTGGTATTTTAATCCGTCAGATGTAAAGAAAGCACTGAAAAGGCTGGGTTGGAGAGAATATATCTTGGACAATTTTACGCTGGAATTCATCTCTTTATATCTTGACGACGAAACCGTAAAAGGAAGGGGAAAGCCAATTTTACATTGAGTTTATAACGCTTAGGAACGACTTTGTTTGATGAATACACGGTTGTTGGAAATGCCGTGTCACAGGAAATTGGCAGCTTATGGAAAAGAGAACCGGGAAACGGCATAAATGTGATGCATCTGTTGCATTAGGCTGTTTTAACAACAAAAATTTGTTCAATGCCAAAATGCTCAACTACAGCAAGGAAGGGATGTATTTTGAGTCCGAGGTGCTCTTAAAAGAAGGCGCTAATATTTATTTTCAAATTAACGACTGTTTGTGTGACACTTCCGACGCCGAACGTTACGAAGGATTGCGGAGCGTATCCCTTGCTCGCGTAAAATGGTGGAAAGATATCGGCGGTAAGAAGGTCAATCATTTCGGCTTCGGCGTTAAATATGTGGAGTACTATTAAAAACGGATGCTCGATTCCGGAAGTGGAATTGCGCCGTAGCCTTTACCCGCCCTCGCTCTATCGAGCTTCGGCGCGGTTCACCTTGCCTTTCATCCCTGCTGTAAGCAGCAGGGTATTCAGGCGAAGGCGAATAAAAATGACAAATATCCTTATTGTTGACGATCAGGCATGGATTCAGGCATTATGCCGGGAAGGTCTGAGCGGCGAAGGGTATAACATATTCGCAACGGACAATATCGAAGCGGTGACGGAAGATATTTCATCCTTTGAGCCCCATATTGTTTTGCTGAATCAATATCTGAAACACGGATTTTTTGCCTGGGATGTTTTAAAAGAAATAAAAAGCCGAAATCCAAACCTCCCCGTGCTGGTGGTGACCATTCATGACACCCATCTAAAATGCCCTCAGCTTTCCCTGGCTGATGGGTACGTGGTCAACAGCCACATGGCGGGTAAAGAACTCAGACAAAAAATATCCATCTTGTTGCGGGATCAGTCGAATATCGCGGATGAGCCGTTAACGGCTTCGTAAAATAAGCCTGACGATATTTATGCCATCAATCAATCATCGCTTGCCATTACCATCACAACGTCTTATCTTTTGACACTCGATTACCATTGAATTATATTTTGAATTTATAGGCATGATGAATTCGACTTTTTACGAATTCATCAAAAACATGAATTGATAATTGCAATCTATGGAAAACTCACGCGAGGTCGTTCAGCATCCTGCGTCCGGAACCCGGGTTCTGATGTTTAGGGGTGATACCTTGGTATTCACGCTTTCCCTTTCTCATCCTCAAAAAGGGAATGCTTGGTTTCGAACGAATATCGGACATGCAAATGTTGCCAGAAAAGAGATCGTTAAGGAAGTGGATGAGAATCAGCCACCCCTTGGCAGGGATTGGTTTGACCTGCCCATGCAGCGAACCGGCGGCGGTAATTTTAAAATTCGGGTTCCCCTTTGTGAAGTGGGACATTTTGAGGCCAAATGTTTCTTTTTGCCACAAGAAGCGTCACGGCCGGTGTGGCCGGAAGGACCAAATGTGGCGATCAATGTAGAACCGGCGGATACCTGCTGCGCAAACATCATTTACAATGCCTTTGTCAGACAGTTTGGTCCCAACAAAAATGGTGATTTTTTTCGAAATGGGGATCAGGATTTGGTTGAGAGTCTGGACAAGAATGGCTATACGGTTATTCCACCTTCAGGAACATTTCGCGATCTCATTCAGGAACTCGATTTCATCATTGATGAGTTGGGATGCCGGATTATACAATTGCTTCCAATCCATCCCACACCCACCACTTATGCCCGAATGGGCCGTTTCGGGAGCCCGTATGCCGCTCTCAGTTTTACCGCCGTCGATTCGGCGTTGGCTGAATTCGATACGCGGGCCACACCTCTGGAACAATTTATTGAGCTGGTGGATGCAATTCATGCGCGTCAGGCGAAAATTTTACTCGACATCGCCATCAACCATACGGGTTGGGCTGCCGGTCTCCATGAGACCCACCCGCAGTGGCTGGTGCGGAATCCTGAAGGTTATATTGAAATGCCCGGTGCCTGGGGAGTGGTGTGGGCGGATCTGACCCGGCTAGATTATACCCAAAAGGACTTATGGCAATATATGGCGGATGTTTTTATTACCTGGTGCCGTCGGGGTGTGGATGGATTCCGTTGTGATGCAGGATACATGATCCCGGTTCCCGCATGGCGGTACATTGTGGCCAGGGTCAGGAATCAGTATCCGGACACCATTTTTCTTTTGGAGGGACTCGGCGGAAAAATTTCAGTGGCTCGTGAAATCCTGAACAGAGCCAATTTCAACTGGGCGTATTCGGAACTGTTTCAGAACTATGACCGCGGCCAAATTGAATCGTATCTGCCGGAAGTCAATAAAATATCTGAAAGTGACGGGATCGCCGTTCATTTCGCCGAGACCCACGATAATCTGCGCCTTGCACAGCGATCCAAGACCTATGCCCGAATGCGAACCGCATTGTGTGCCCTTTGCAGTTCACAGGGCGGATTCGGCTTTGCCAATGGTGTGGAATGGTATGCCGCTGAAAGGATCTATGTCCACGGGGCGCCTTCATTGAACTGGGGTGCCAAGACGAACCAGGTCGACCACATCCGTCGTCTCAATACCCTTTTGAAAAACCATCCGGTTTTTCAGGACCGGACCGAGCTGAAGATGCTTCAAAGCAGCGAAGGGAATTACTTGGTGATCCTACGCCGTCATTTGCCTTCGGAAAAGAAGCTGCTCATCGTGGTAAATCTTAATGATGACAAAGAGACGCGGGCAGTCTGGGATTCCCGCAAATCGGGAATGGCAGGGTCGTCTTTTGTGGATCTCCTTTCCGGAGAAAAGATATTGCCCACCCAATCTCAAAAACAGTATTCCTTGTCCCTTGCTCCCGGCCAGGTCTTTTGTCTGACCGATGATCCCGGTGAAATGGATCTTATCTTAAAAGCGGAATCTCAAAGCGCACGTTCTCCGGAACGAATTAAGCAACAGCAATTACGAGCAAAGGCCCTGGATGTCTATCGCTTTTACAGAAATATGAAGGATTCGGAGGCATTGGATCCGGATGCAATGGCCCGGAACCTCGCGGAAAATCCCATAGAATACTGTCGCAGCCTCAATCCTTTCAGCGATGAACCGAGAGTCATTACCTGGCGATGGCCCAGAGACAAGCATCGCAAGGTTATGGTGCCGCCGGATCATTTCCTGCTGATCCTTTCGGATACGGGTTTTCGTGCCCGTATTATGGATAAAAACCATTGTCTTTTACAAGAAGAGAGTCTGCCGAGTGCGGACGGATCTTTTTTTGCCCTTTTTTCCCCAGTGCCGGTATCCGGGATTCAGTATTCTTGCACTTTGAAGATAACCGTATACGCCTCCGGAAAAACGCAGCATGTCGAAGGCCCTCTTCTTTATCTTCCCAAAGAAAAAGATGCAACCGTCAAGCGGGTTTTTTACCGGGAAGATCTTTCCGATCGCAGCCTTCTATTTCTCGGAACAAACCGTCGGGGCGGTATGCTTCGAACCCCTATTTCCTGGGGGAGCCTTTCCAGCCGATATGATGCGCTGTTGGCGGCAAATATGGACGCCGAGTTCCCCGAGGATCGCTGGATCATGTTTACCCGCTGCCGGGCATGGCTGGTGTACCAGGACTATTCCCAAGAGATCTGTGACGATTGTTTCGTCTCTTACGATTCTGATTCAGAATCAAAAGGGACATGGCGATTCCAGGTGCCCACCGGTCAGGGGCAACATGTCTTTTTATCCGTTGATGTGGAAATGATCCCTGGGGAGAACAGTACCCGCATGATTTTTAAGCGCGAACCATCCAAAAGGCGAAAGGGGCAGCTTCCCGACCTTGAACCGGTTCGCCTCATTTTAAGACCTGATATTGAAAACCGAAATTTTCATGACACCACAAAAGCCTACCGGGGACCTGAGAATACCTGGCCGAATGCTGTTGATTCGGCGACGGACGGCTTCACTTTTGCGCCGGATCAGGCGCATTGCCTGAACCTGCGGATTATGGACGGCACTTTTGTGAGGGAACCTGAATGGCATTATATGGTGTATCGCTCAAAAGAAGCCGAACGGGGACTCGATCCGGATTCCGACCTTTTCAGTCCCGGGTATTTTCATACGTTTTTGGTCGGCGATGGGTCTGCGACGCTTTATGCACGCGTTTCGGACAGCAAACCATCTGATTCAGGGATCGTTATACCGAAAAAAAAGAACCGAAAATTGTCCGATACTAAAAAAAACAAATTTTTTAAATTGATCGATGCCATGGAAAATACCCTGGAGCATTATACCGTGCATCGGGGTTCGCTGCATACGGTCATTGCCGGGTACCCCTGGTTTTTAGATTGGGGCCGGGACGCGCTGATCTTTACCCGGGGATTGATCGCCGCCGGAAAAACAAAAACAGCTAGAAACATCCTCAAACTGTTCGGCCAGTATGAAAAAGATGGGACGATCCCCAATATGATTCAAGGAGAAAATGCGGGTAACAGGGACACTTCCGATGCACCCCTTTGGTATTTTGCGGCCTGCGAATCACTTTGCAAGGCTGAAGGAGATGACACGTTTCTTGAAATGACATGCGGCGACCGGACGGTTCGCCAAGTCCTCTTTTCCATCGCTCAAGCATATATGGCCGGAACACCCAATGGCATCAAAATGGATTCGGAATCAGGCCTCATCTTCAGTCCTGCCCATTTCACCTGGATGGATACCAATTACCCGGCCGGGACCCCTCGTGAGGGATACCCCATTGACATACAGGCCCTGTGGTATGCGGCGCTCTCTTTTTTGGCCGGAATCGACCGTGCAGATGATCGATCAAAATGGGAACACTGGGCGTCTAAGGTTCAATCATCGATTCTTGAATTGCATTTTCTTAAAAATGACGGATATCTGGCCGATTGCCTCCACGCCGGTCCGGGAATGCCGGCCGGACAGGCCCAGCCGGACGATGCATTGCGACCCAACCAGCTTTTTGCCGTTACCTTCGGCGCGGTGTCCGACCCAAATGTTTGTCAAAAAATTGTCGCTGCTTGCGAGGCACTTTTAATTCCGGGAGCGATAAGGAGTCTTGCCGATCGACCTGTTCAGCGTCCGCTGGTCATCGAGCATCTGGGAAGAACCATCAATGATCCACATCATCCATACCAGGGGAAATATACCGGTGATGAGGATACAAAACGAAAGCCGGCTTATCATAACGGCACGGCCTGGACATGGCTGTTTCCCAGTTATTGTGAGGCCTGGATAAAAGCGTACGGCAAAAAAGGGAAAAAGACGGCATTGGACTGGCTGGCAAGCAGCGCCGGCCTCGTTTCCATGGGTTGCATCGGTCATGTGCCGGAGATCCTGGACGGAGATTTTCCGCATCTGCCGCGAGGGTGCGATGCACAGGCTTGGGGCGCCAGTGAGATCGTCCGGGTCTGGAAACTGCTTGCATCTTTAAATTGACTATCGAATGATCATTTAGTAGTTATTTAATGGAGCCCTGCGGTTCATTTTCTAATTGAAAGTTTACGATTTGAATTTTGCAGCATCGCTTCGCTTTGTCTTTTTAGGAATAAAATTTGAATTCGTCACCATACTTTGGCGAACTTCAATCTACAGTCTTCAATCGACAATCCCTTGTATCTGAGGCTTCTTTTTGTTGGGTCGAAGCTGAAAGCGAAGACCATGAAAAAACCAAAACTGGTACAAAAAGGGATCGTCCGTATAAACAAATAACCCGAAACCTTTGAAAAAT
>CAZQAF010000038.1:0-35387 GCA_964591175.1 uncultured Desulfobacteraceae bacterium
ATGCCGTAATCTAACTGCAACACAGTTCTTTCCAAAAGTTTTTGGGGCTTAAACGGCTTGCTAGCAGAAAAGAAAAAAGAGGTTATAGCAAATGCTGCAACCTCTTGATTTTATTGGTGCCGAGGGACAGAATCGAACTGCCGACACGGGGATTTTCAGTCCCCTGCTCTACCGACTGAGCTACCTCGGCTCGGGCGTTTAAAATTTGAAAATTATTAAAGGCCTGTTTTTTTGTCAAGATATTTTTGGTTCATATCCCCAAAAAGATATTGAAGCAAAACACCTGCCGCAACGGCGGCTGTTTCGGCCCTCAGAATCCGGGGTCCCAGGCCGGCGGTAACAAATCCATGATCTTTGGACTTTTCAATCTCATTTCGGGTGAAACCGCCTTCGGGTCCGATGAGGGCAAATACGGTTTGAATGGCGCTTTGGGGTTTTATGGGTTGAACCGGTCGGGATTCATCTTCCCAGAAAGCAATCTTAAGATCGCAATCTCCGGCCAGATTCAAAACTTCTGAAAAGGATACGGTGTCGCCGATTTTCATGGTGCGCCCTCGGCGGCACTGTTTGACCGCTTCTCTTGCTATTTTTTCCCAGCGTTTCGTGCGCGACAGAAGCTGCTTTTTATCCGGCACGGGAACGGATCTTTCGGCAATAAACGGCATCCATTTCGTGATGCCGAGTTCACTGAGCTGCCGGACGAGCCCGTCCATTTTCCGTTCTTTTAAAAACCCCTGGGCAACGGTAATCCGGATCGGAGATTCCGCAGTTGAAGGAAAGCTGCGAATCAGCGATGCAGTGACTTTTCCGTGCGATAAATCGACAATTTCAGCTTCGCATTCAAATCCTTTGCCGTCAAAGAGGCCGATTTTATCACCGGATTTCAGGCGTAAAACGGTCCGGATATGCCTGGCATCCGGACCCGTAATACTGAAGATGGCATCCTTAGGCGCCGATGAATCGATGAAAAAATACCGCATACCATTTTTTACAATCCAAACGTGCGGCTGTAAATCATTTTTTTCAAGCGCTCTTTTTGTTAAAATCCAACTTTTATCCGACACACCCTTCATAAAATTTTAAAGCAACTCAAGGGGAAAGGCAAAAATCTTGACACGCTGTATGGCGTGTGGTAGATTCCCAAATATTATAGGGTGCTTGTTCAATTCTGATTGCGCGTAAACAAGACCGATAACGATCCCTGTTTTTCGCTCATTTGGATTCCAAAGTGATTTTTTTGACGGACGGGAGAATGAATATGACCGAATCAAATGAACCTGAAAAGAAAGATGAAACAGCCGAACCCACTGAAGATGATCCGATTATAGAACTTAAAGATGAAATGGCAGTTGACCCGGCTGATGATGATGAAACAGTCGATCTTACGGAGATTGTCGAAGAATCTCCCGCAGAAGATAAAGATGAAACCGTTGAGGCCGGAACAGATACGAGGGTATCGAATGAAGCCCCTCTATCACCCGAGCCTGAAGAAGCACTAAAAGGCGATGAAGAAATCATCGATCTCTTGCAGGCTGTCGAGGAACCTGTCGCAATAGATACCAAAGAAACGGTTTCGGAAGATGAAGCGATCATCGACTTAACCGAAACCGCCGGCGAAACTTCCCTGGAAACAGAAGATATCGGTGAACCTCTTCCGGAAGATTTCGATATGGCGACAGAATTCGACGATATTTCTGAATTAGACAGGGATCTCATACAAGAAGCCACTGACGCCGCGGATGAACCGGATTCGAAAACAATGGTGGATGATGTGCTGAAAGATGATTTCGCCGATTCACTTGGGATCGAATTGGATTCTGAAGAAGATGCCCAGAAGAATCTTTTCGACGCGGACAAGGTGACGGGTGAACAGGTAGAAGCGGCATTGGAAGGTGTCATAAAAAAGATGTTTTATGAAAAAATAGACCGTCTTCTTGTCGATACAATCGAAAAAACGGTCACAAGAGAAATTGAAAGATTGAAAAAAGCCCTTCTTGATGACGCCACGGACAGCGAAAAATAGCGCCGCCGGCGAGCCGTCTATATTTTCTATCCGATCGATCTGGTCACGATAAAAAATTAAGTGAAAAAGAACCGGGGATTATTCAATAATCCCCTTTTCAGTTTAAAACGCTCGATTTAGGAGTAATAACCCATGAGTTCCGATCTTCTTGACAAAGCTTATGAACCCCATGATGTGGAAAAACGATGGTATGATTTCTGGGAAAAAGAACGCCTGTTTGCAGCCAGCGAATCTGAAAACGCAAAGAATCGTTATTCCATCGTCATACCGCCGCCCAATGTCACCGGTGTCCTTCATATGGGACATGCCCTTAATAATACCTTGCAGGACATTCTCTGCCGCTACAGAAGATTGCGCGGCGATAATGTTCTTTGGATGCCGGGAACCGATCACGCCGGCATCGCCACCCAGAATGTTGTGGAAAAAAAGCTGGCCGGTGAAGGATTGGATCGCCACCAGGTCGGCAGGGAACAATTCATCGAGGCGGTCTGGGAATGGCGGAGGGAATACGGCAGTGCGATTATCAATCAACTCAAACGTCTCGGTGCTTCGTGTGACTGGGACAGAGAGCGCTTTACAATGGACGAAGGTCTTTCGAGAGCGGTCCGGAAAGTTTTTGTAACCCTGTATCAAGAAGGCCTGATATATCGCGGCAATTATATTATCAACTGGTGTCCCCGCTGCCATACGGCCCTGGCCGATCTTGAAGTGGAACATGAAGTTCATGACGGTTTTCTTTATCACATTCGATATTCCTTTGCTGACGGAAACGGGGGAGTCGTTATTGCAACAACCCGGCCTGAAACCATGCTCGGAGATACCGCGGTGGCCGTCAATCCGGATGATGAGCGCTATCATGGCGTCGCGTCTCGAAAAGTTGTGCTGCCGTTGATGAACAGAGAGATTCCCGTTATCCAGGACAAATATGTGGATATGTCTTTTGGCACCGGCGCCCTGAAAATCACGCCGGCCCACGACCCCAATGACTTTGAAATCGGAAACCGCCATCACCTGGAACGGGTCAAGGTGATCGGGGATGACGGCCGGATGACGCCGGAAGCCGGCGAATTCGAAAAAATGGACCGGTTCCAATGCAGAGCGGCTGTGGTTGAAGCGTTAAAAAACGAAGGCTTTCTTGAAAAAATAGATGCCTATCAACACAGCATCGGTCACTGTTATCGATGCCGTACCATCATAGAACCGAACCTGTCAAAACAGTGGTTTGTCAAGACCAAACCCCTTGCAAAGAAAGCCATCAACGCGGTTCAAAACGGCGATACGCGAATCGTCCCTGAAATTTGGACGAAAACATATTTCGAATGGATGAACAATATCAAAGACTGGTGTATTTCAAGACAGATATGGTGGGGCCATCAAATTCCGGCATGGACATGCGAGCACTGTAACGAGGTCGTCGTTGCCATGGACCCGCCGGATACGTGCCCGGCTTGTCAGGGAAAGGCACTCAAGCAGGATACGGACGTTCTGGACACCTGGTTCAGCTCCGCACTGTGGCCGTTCTCGACCATGGGATGGCCGGATGAAACACCGCTGTTAAAAATGTTTTATCCCACCTCCGTTCTGGTTACCGGTTTCGACATCCTTTTTTTCTGGGTCGCTCGAATGATGATGATGGGACTTCATTTTATGGGGGATGTGCCGTTTAAGGACGTTTATGTCCATGCCCTGGTACGGGATGAAGAAGGAAAAAAGATGAGCAAATCCACGGGCAATGTCATCGATCCTTTAAATGTCATCGATACCTATGGAACCGATGCATTCCGTTTTACATTGGCTGCGTTTGCCGCCCAGGGAAGAGATGTGAAAATGTCCGAAAAGCGCGTTGAAGGCTACAGGCATTTCATCAACAAAATTTGGAATGCCGCGCGATTTGCGTTCATGCACATCGACAAGGCATATAAAAATATACCCCACGGATCGCTTTCTCTGGTTGACCGGTGGATTTTATCCAGGCTGAATCGTGTGACGGTCAGTGTTTCCGAATCTCTGGACGGTTACCGGTTTAACGATGCTGCCGGCGTGCTTTACAATTTTGTCTGGCATGAGTTCTGTGACTGGTACCTTGAAGCCGTCAAACCCACACTGTACGGGAAAAAAGGTGCGGATCGCAAGGAAGCAACGTTGAGTGTTCTGTGGCGCGTTCTCCATGACACGCTGATTCTGCTCCACCCGTTTATACCCTTTGTCACCGAAGAAATATGGCATAAGCTTCCGGGAGCCAAAGACTCTGTCATGAAATCAACCTTTCCGCTGGATGCAGACGATACCGGTCTTTATCAGGATAGCCAGGCAGAATCAACGATGTCGCTCATCACGGGAATTATCACCGGCATCAGAAACATAAGAGGAGAAATGAATATTTCTCCTTCATTATCCCTGACAGTTTCCGTCCATTCACAGCACGCGTCAACGAGAGAAACCGTCACACAATACAAAGACATGATCATGAACCTTGCACGGCTTGAATCGTTGTCGGTGGAAAATTCGGGCAAACGGCCGAAAGGAGCGGCAACATCCGTTGCCGAAAATGCGACGATTTTTGTTCATCTGGAAGGTGTTGTCGATTTTACTCAGGAAATTCATCGTCTTGGCAAGGAAATCAACAAGCTCACCAATGAATTGAATATGGCGACAAAAAAGTTACGCAATGAAGATTTCCTCGAAAAAGCGCCGAGAGATGTGGTTGATAAAGTCAAAGAAAAATACGACAGCCTCCTGGAAAAACAACAAAAACTTCAGAAGAATCTGGATAAAATCAAAGAGCTTGGGGCTTGATCCTTAGCCGATACACATAAATTGTCATGCATTCAATACAGCAACTCATCGAAATAGCCCTCAAAGAGGATATCGGTCCGGGAGACATCACCACCGACACACTCATAGACCCGCAACAGCAGGGCAGCGGTGAAATTGTTGCCAAAGAGCCCCTTGTTATTGCCGGTCTGGATGTTGTCAGGCAGGTTTTTGCGACGCTTGATTCGGGAGTTGCCTTTACATCCGAATACAATGACGGCGATGCGGTAACAAAAGGAGCACGTGTGGCAAATGTCCGCGGGAAACTTTGCGCGCTCCTTTCGGGTGAACGAACCGCTTTGAATTTTCTCCAGCGTCTCTCGGGTATTTCCACACTGGTGCGATCCTATACGAACGAACTTTCGGGCAAACATGTGCGCCTGGTGGATACCCGTAAGACCACTCCCGGCTGGCGGGTCTTGGAAAAATATGCGGTTCGTGTAGGCGGCGCCCACAATCACCGGATGGGACTCTACGATGGCGTTTTGATTAAGGACAATCATATTGCCGCCTTTGGCAGCATCAAAGGGGCGATTGGCCATATCCGGACCCGGGCATCCCATCTCTTAAAAATCGAGGTGGAGGTTTCCGATCTGGATCAGGTCAGAGAAGCACTGGCAGCCGATGCCGATGTCATTATGCTGGATAACATGGAACCGGATCGGATAAAAGAAGCCACCGCCCTCATCGGCAACCGGGCCATTGTCGAATTGTCGGGCAATGTTACAAAAAACACGCTTCAGTCCCTGGCGGATACGGGCGTCGACATAATATCCGTAGGAGCCCTCACCCACTCCGCAAGATGCGTGGATATCAGTATGCGGATTCTTCCTTAAAATATATTCTTAGGTTTGCTGATTTAAAGACTTTTCAATGTTATTGGGATACAATCGTTGAATGAAGACCTTGTCCGGAAAACACATCGCCGTGAAATGGACGCCTGATGCCGAAGCGGAGATAAAAAAAGTTCCCTTTTTCGTGAGAAAAAAGGTCCGTTCGCGAATCGAAAACGACATGGCGGCTGACGGCAAAACGACTGTCTCTCTGGCCGATGTCAAGGCGGCACAAGCTCGATTCATGTCGAAAATGAGCGAAGATATCAAAGGATACCAGATTGATACCTGCTTCGGTTCAAACGGATGCCCCAACCCGGCCAACGCCTGCGATGCCCTGGTCAAAAAAATAGACTCGATACTTGAAAACGCCGATCTTTTGAATTTTTTAAAAAAACAGGTGAAAGGGGATCTAAAGTATCATCATGAATTTCGGGTGACCCTGGCAGAATGCCCCAATGCCTGTTCGCAACCTCAGATTAAGGATGTTGGGATTATCGGTGCGGTCATACCGGAAGTGACCGAAGAAGCATGTACCGGTTGCGAGGCCTGCGTCGAAGCCTGCATCGAAAAAAGTATTACACTGGACACCCGGAAAAATATCCCCGTAATTGATCACGAACGATGCTTGAAATGCGGAAAGTGTATTCAAGCATGCCCATCGGAAACCATTACAGCTAAAAAGAAAGGGTTTCGGATTCAGCTCGGCGGGAAATTGGGCAGGCATCCGAGGCTGGCTCTTGAGCTCGAGGGCATCTTCAGCGAAAACGAAGTGCTTCGCCTGGTAGAATCCTGCATCGATTACTACAAAAAACACAGCAAACACGGTGAGCGCTTCGCGGAAATATTCGATCCTAAAGACTTTGAAGCTGACCGGGAACCAAGAAGTTAAGAAGGAAAGAAAATCAGAAGATCGGAAGCTCTAAATCTATACCAAGCTAACCTTTTTCCTTCCTATCTTCTCACATTCTTGCTCTTCACCTTCTCGCTTTGGTTTCCCCTATATTCTTTCCTATTTTCTCTTTTCTAATTCCCGACTTCCGACCCTCAGCCTCCGGTCTTTCGTCCCTCGCCTTCTGACCTCCGATCTCCGATCTCAGACTTCTGGTCCTTAGTCTTTTTCCTATTACCCCATGCCCAACAAATTCTCGCCGCTCAAATATCGCGATGGATGGCAAACGGTCCCCAGGTTTGACAAACCGGCATGACCTCCAGCCGGTTGATATTGATATGGGAAGGAAGATCGACAACCCAATAGATCATGTCCGCTATGTCTTGGGCGGTTATGGGTTGCGTCCCCTCATACACCTTTGAGGCTTTTTCGGCATCTCCCTTAAAACGAACAACGGAAAACTCGGTTTCTGCCAGTCCGGGCTCTATATTCGTTACCCGTATGGCCGTTCCAGAAAGGTCGGCACGCAAATTCCGGGAAAACTGTTTGACGAAGGCCTTGGTGGCGCCGTATGCATTCCCCCCGGGATACGGCCAGTCCCCGGCAATCGAGCCGATATTGACGATATGGCCCCGGTTGCGTTCGACCATGCCCGGCAAAATCGCACGCGTACAATACATCAGTCCCTTGATGTTGGTGTCCACCATGGTATTCCAATCCGACAAATCCGCTTCAGGGGCCGGTTCCAGACCCAAGGCAAGACCTGCGTTATTGACAAGGACATCGACTCCGGAGAATTTTTCGGGCAAACGCGTCAATCCGGTCATCACCGCTTCCTGATGACGAACGTCCAGTTCAAAGATATGAACGGAGGTTTTACCTTGCAGCTCCTCCTGCAAGGCATTCAAGCGGTCTTTTCGTCTGCCTGTAAGAATAAGTCGCCAACCTGCTTCGGCAAAACACCGGGCGCATGCCTTGCCGAAACCGGATGTCGCCCCTGTTATCAGTATCGTTCCTTTCATATCCATTCTCCTTTCACTTTCTATGAGCTATATATCCAGGACAGTCCTGATTTTATGTGATAATTTATTGATATTAAATGGCTTTTGAATAAATCCGTTGCACCCCCGGTCCATGATATTTTGGGCCTGGCCATCCAGGCTGTATCCACTGGCAAGAAGAACTTTTACATCGGAATTGATTTTTTTCAATTCATCATATGTTTCACCCCCATTTAGGTCCGGCATAATCATATCAATAATAACCAAAGAAATCTCTTTAAGATGTTTTTTATAAATTTCTATCGCTTCACCGCCGCTTCCGGCGGCCAATACGGTGTATCCGAGTCTTTCCAGCAGTTGCCGGCTCACGTCGATGATCATATCTTCATCATCCACGAGAAGAATCGTCTCCGTTCCGCTGCCAATTTTATCCGTAGATTCAATGTTTTTATTTTTAAAGATATTTTGTGTTTCTACAGCCGGCAAATAAATGTGAAAGGAGGCGCCTTCTCCTTTTTCACTATGAACATCTATGAATCCGCCATGATTCTTAATAATTCCGTAAACCGATGCAAGTCCCAAGCCGATGCCTCTTCCCATTTCTTTTGTGGTAAAAAACGGCTCGAATATCCGTTGCAAGGTCGGTTCATCCATCCCGACTCCTGTGTCGGTTATTGATATTTTTACATATTTTCCGGGGATTATCTGAAAAGGCCTTATAACATGTTGATCAAGAAAAATATTATTCGTCTGAATATAAAGGTCCCCGCCGCCGGGCATGGCTTGCCAGGCATTGACGTAAACGTTTAACAGCACCTGCTCAATTTGACCTTTAGACACCTTGACGGGCCAGAGATCCTTTTCATATTGCTCGTGGATCACGATCTCTTTTTTCGTTCGAGTAAACATACGATTTTCCCGTTCTATAAGGTCGTTCAAATCCATCAGTTCCACTTCATATTTTCCCCCTCTGGCAAAACCCAAAAGCTGTTTGGTAAGATCCGCTCCTTGCAATATATACTTTTCGATGTTCCTTAATTGTTCGTAATCCGGGTGGGCCGCGTCTTTGCTAAAGAGCAAAAGCGATGCATTCCCTTGGATGCCCATCATCAAGTTATTAAAATCATGGGCGATTCCTCCGGCTAATGTCCCAATGGCTTCCATCCTTTGGGCACCTTGAAGCCGGGTTTCCAATCTCTTTTTTTCCGTAATGTCGGTTAGATTCACCACCATCCCCAAGGGTTCTCTCTCCGAATCTTTGATGATCGCCGCGCTGATAAAAATATCAAGAACATGTCCATCCTTTGTCAATCGGGTTGTTTCAAACCTCACCGGTTTTTGGTCGTCATAAAGCTCCTCTATCTTTTGAGCGGTGATCTCTTTTTGGTCATCCGGAACAAAAGGTATGCGTCTTCCTTTTAAATCTTCCGACGTCCACCCAAAAACAGTTATAAATTCAGGGTTTAAATACTGCGGATATCCATTGATGTCATAGACGATCATAGGGTCCGGATTGGCCTCAAATACCGCTTTTAGTCGCGTCTCGCTTTGTCTCAATACCTCCTCGGCGCGTTTTCGGTCCGTGATATCAAAAAACACGCCGCTGATATATTCAATCCTGCCCGTGTTATTACAAATGATCTGTCCTCTTTCCTGCATCCAGTGAATATCTCCGGTTCTGGACCGAATTCTGAATTCTCTGACATAGGATTTGTCCGTTTTGAGAGCCCGGATAAAACTTTCTTTAGCAGACGCAAAATCTTCATCCACAATTAAATCCAATATAGTGATTTGTTTGGATTTAAATTGATCAACACGATAGCCGATCAATCGTTCGATTTTTTCGTCAAAGAATTCAACAGACCAGTCAGCGTATCCTTTATAAACGATACTGGGTAAATTTTTTACCAGCAACCTGTATTTTTCTTTGCTTTCGCGTAATGCCGCTTCAGTATTTTTGCGAACAACATACTCTTTTTCGAGCGCTTTTATCTTTTGTTCCAATTCTTCATAGGTTGGTTTTCCGCCCATATAAAATATCCTCCAGCATATTTATCCCGGATATATCGTAATTTTGTCTAAACAATACGCTTTCCCTGTTGAATCTTCCGAAGACCGGGGCTGCATGAAGCCATAATAAAAGCAATATAACAACTAAATATCAATCATAAATTGATCCTTTTTATAAATAGCCGTCAAACCGCCATATAAGTTTAAGCCCCATAATTGTTGAAAAGCCGTTGACGTTATAAATCAAAGGTTTGTTTTTGCAGTAAGCCCGACAGGGATGCGGGTATTTAATAAATTTTAATAATATGATATGTAAAGACATATTGGTTTCACGCTTGACACGACGTGTTATTTTCAATAAAAATATGAATTGGATTTATGAGCTAATCTAGCGCACCTGAGGTAACAATTTGCTGCAACCCAAGAATATCAGAATGACCCGGCAGCGCAAGATCATACTTGAAGAACTGCTGAAGCAAAAGAAACATCCCAGTGCGGATGAAATTTATCAGATGGTACGCCGACGCATGCCCAGGATCAGTCTCGGCACCGTTTATCGGAATCTCGAAGTCCTCGTTAATATGGGTGAAATCCAGAAATTGGAACTTAGCGGCGCGTTGAAACGCTATGACTGGGATACGAACCGACATTATCACATCCGCTGCGTGCGCTGCGATCGTGTTGATGACGCCCCCATCGCGCCGTTGAACCAACTCGAAGATGAACTTTATGGGACAACTGTTTTTGAAATTATCGGGCATAACCTTGAATTTACCGGTCTTTGCCCTAAATGCTCAGAAAAAGAAGCGCTGAAGCATGCTGAATGATGGTATGTGCTCAAAGGGTGCGGTTCCCAGTGTAACGATAGCGATGGGGTGGCTTTGTTATTTCATCAACCTAGCCATAGGGCAAACCGATATGCTGCTCCTGCCAGATGCCAACGTTCCAGAATATTGCTAACAAACTCAAGCGTCACCATATAAAAAAATTGTATTATCCGCTCGCCTGAAGTCCCTTTTAGTTAAAATTAAAACGTCGACTAATTCGACTGTCCGATTGCATTGAAGTCCATGGGTAACGTGTGTTGTTGATACATATGTGTATCAGCAAATCACCTTGAGACGTTTTTACAAAAGGTTATGTTTTGTTGAATTTCCGGAACCCGATGATGCTCGAAAGGTCCGGTGAGCTATATAACGGTATGGATTATTCAATCATTCACGTTTTAAGAACTTTTAAAAGGCTTTTTGTGGGCAATATCCGGATTATGGTCCCATACAACTGGCATGAAATTTGATTATGGTATTATAGAATTATGTGTGATAAATTTAACTGAAAAAAGCAACAACGGAGGTGAATTATGGAAACTTGTCAACCTATTTTAAATACTGGCCTCCGCGGTTTTAAGGTCGCCACTACCCGGATCAGCCTTGTTGATGGTGCCGCCGGCAAACTGGTTTACAGAGGGTATTTCGTTCCGGATCTGGCCGGAAAAATTTCCTTTGAAGAGGTCGCCTATTTGCTTTTCTATGAACAACTGCCCAAACAAGAAGAGCTCGAAAACTTCAAAAAGCAACTTGTCTCGCAACGTTCGATTCCGCCCGAGGTGATTGCCGCCCTTAAAACCCGGCCCAAAGACGCCCTTCCAATGGACATACTTCAGGCATCGGTTGCCCTCCTGGCCCACCACGATCCAGACACCCGGGAATATTCTCGGGAAGCGACGCTTCGCATGGGGATAAAGCTCGTTGCAAAATTTCCAACCATCGTCGCTGCCTGGAACCGCATCCGAAACAACAACGAACCCGTGGATCCGAACCCGGACCTGAACCACGCCGCCAATTTTCTTTATATGCTGAATGGAACGAGCCCGGACGAGGAGCTCGTCAGCTTTTTGGACACCTGTTTGGTTCTTCATGCGGAACATTCTTTTAATGCATCAACCTTTTCAGCCCGGCAAGTGGCGTCAACAAGGGCTCACATGTATTCGGCCATAGCCGCTGCCGTCGGTTCGTTATCCGGAGATTTGCACGGGGGAGCAAACGCCCGTGTTATGCAAATGCTTCTTGAAATCGGCACCGTCGACAAGGTTGAATCCTATGTCAACCATCTGCTCGACTCCGGCGGAAAAATCATGGGCCTGGGCCATGCAGTTTACAAAACCGATGATCCCAGGGCTCATATTCTCGCCCCGATGTGCAAAAAGATGGGCGAGCGTACCGGGAATCTCAAATGGTATGAAATGTCCAAGGTTCTTGAAAAAAAAGGAAAAGAAGCTTTCAAACAAAGAAAGGGAACAGATATTTTTGTGAACGTGGATTTTTACAGCGCATCTTTGTACTATTACATGGGGTTTCCGATCGATTTATTTACGCCCTTATTTGCCATCGCCAGAATTTCCGGTTGGGCTGCTCATGTTTTAGAGGAACAGTTCGGCGGTTCGGGATCCAAACCGGTTCTTTACCGTCCCAGTTCCGAGTATATCGGGGATTACTGTGGACCTGAAGAGTGTGCCTTTGTACCGATGGAAGCGCGATAATGCCTTTGTTTGATTCAGAATAACCCACGGCGGCACGGTTACATGACGGTTATACTATCAGTCAAATGTCATTGACAACGCAGCGATGATACTTATTTTAATTGGCTTAGGCGGTTTTAATCACCGATATCTTTAAGTTTGCCACCGTTGTCACCGCAGAATTTTTAGTCGGAAAACTCGCTCTGAAAGACTGATTTTATGAGAAAAGGACATTAAATGATGGATCCACAGGAAGAAACCCAGATGCTGGAAGCCCAGCAAGAAATCACACGAATCTTGGGATCGATTGAAAGGGAGATCCCGATTTTTTTGTATACTCTGCCGGGCCAAAATGACGTATTCAGCGATGCCGCTCGACAAGCCATTCGCTTCTTTCGCCAACTCTCCGATAAAATTGTGATTCGTGAATTTAATTTAGATCATGCGTCCGCAAAAAAATTAAACGTTGAAGCCTCACCAACGCTGATTTTCGACCCAGACCATTATAACATCCGGTGGCTGGGCGCGCCTCTGGGAGAAGAAGGCCGCATTTTTCTGGAAGCCATCCTTCTCATCGGGCTTCAGGAGAGTCATCTCAGCGAACAATCACGCCAGATCATTAAAAGAATAGATACCCCGAGGGAAATCAAGGTGTTTGTCAGCCCGAGCTGCCCATATTGCCCCCAGCAGGCCCTCAACACGCTGAAGGCTGCTGTTGAAAAGCCTGATTTGATTTCTCTTGAAATCGTTGATATCCAGGCCAACCCCGAGCTTGCCAACCAATATTCAGCCCAGTCTGTTCCCCAGACCTTTGCAAACGATATACTGGTTGCCCAGGGCGCTCAGAACGAGGAACTGTTCATGCTGTCTCTGGAGAAAATGGAACAACAGACGGTCTTCATCCCTGAAGTCGATGCAGAAGAGGTTGATGCGGACCTGGTCATTGTGGGTGGCGGTCCTTCCGGTTTGACCGCCGGTATCTATGCGGCACGAAGCGGCCTTAAAACGGTGGTCCTGGAAAAAGGGGTCCTCGGCGGTCAAGTGGCCACGACACCGATTGTTGAAAATTATCCGGGACTCAAACAGATCGGTGGAAAAACCCTTGTGGATATTCTGGTGACGCATGCGCTGGAATATGTTCAGATTTTCCCGGGAGAAGCAGCTTCTGAAATTACGCCCGGTAATCCCATCAGGGTGCAGACCAATCGGCGAAAATTCAACACCAAGTCCGTGTTGATGACAACCGGAGCGACATATAGAAATCTTAAAGTTCCGGGAGAATCCCGCTTGGGCGGCCATGGCGTCAGTTATTGTGCCACCTGTGACGGTCCGTTTTTTAAAGAGAAAAAAGCAATTGTTGTCGGCGGCGGCAACAGTGCCGCAACAGAAGCCCTTCACCTGCATCACATCGGGGTGGATGTAACAATAGTCCACAGGAGAGATACGCTGAAATCCCAGGAGTTTCTGGTGAAAAATTTAATACAAAACAATATTCCGATACTCTTTGATACCATTGTCAAAGAAATCAGGGGAAAGCACCGGGTAGAAGAAGTTTTGCTTTACAACAATAAAACCCAAGAGTCTTACACGCGCAGCGTTAATGCCGTATTTATTGCTATCGGTTATGATCCCGCCGTTGATCTGGCAAAAAAAATCGGTCTCGAGCTGACGGATGAAGGGTACATCAAGCACGACAACTATAGAACAAATGTTCCGGGTATCTATGCAGCAGGTGATGTCTCCGGCGGATACAAACAAATCGTAACTGCGGCAGGGCATGGTGCCGAAGCGGCTTTAGCCATATTTGAGGACCTTATCCATCCATACTGGGCTTGAGTCTTACATAGTGTCCATCCATAAATAGGGTCACATGAAAGACAAAATCGTCAAAGATTTAATGATTCCGATTTCCGAATATGAAACCATTTCAAGCGAGGCCAACCTGTATGAGGCCGCCCTTGCCCTTGGCGAGGCTCAACAAGCATTCGAGCAGGGGATTCATCGTCACCGAATCCTGCTTATATCCAATGATAACGGTGATATTGTCGGTAAAGTAAGCCAGCTGGATGTGCTCAGGGTATTGGAACCCAAAGGAAAACAGACCGGTAATTACAAATCCCTGTCCAGGTTTGGCGTCAGTTCCAAGTATTTGGAGCCGATGCTCAATCAATGCGGATTTTGGGACAAGCCTTTAATGGATATCTGCAAAGGGGCAGGCCGGCTGAAGGTCAAAACATTGATAAGCGTTCCGGCGCTCGGTGAGTATGTTTCTGAAGATGCTCCCCTGAGCGAAGCCATACATCAGCTGGCTCTGGAGCATCATCAGTCTTTGCTGGTAACCCGGAACAAAAAAATTGTCGGGATTCTGAGACAGACGGATATGTTCAAAGAAGTGTTGCAAACGCTCACCGTTTGCGGCCTTTAACCGTCTGTCCCGTATCTGGTTTTCCCTTAATCCAGCATATAAAGCCCCCAGTTCGTGAAATTTTCAGATTTTTCAACATCGATGGCTTCTAAAAAGCCCGCCTACTTGCTAAAGTGATCATTTGTGGTCGTTTCAAGGCGTGCTGCTAATTTTCAAGAGGCGGTTTGAGTGGATCAAAGATGATTATGAAAAGCACCTCATTGATTCAGCGATATAGGAACCGGTTGCATTAAACCACTCACCTTTTTAAAGAATCATTTATTGTAGTAACTCATGGCCGATAATTTTGAATCTACGATTGCCGACACCAATGTTAACACAAAAAAATTGATGTTTCTTGCCGGCGGCTTGTTGCTCTTTGCACTGGTATATTATTCGCCGCCATGGCCGGACGCGGTCGATGGGCTGGGCAGGCATTTTCTGTTGGACCGGGCTGGAAAAGGCGCCCTGGCACTGGCACTCCTTGCCACAATATGGTGGGTTTTTGAAGTCGTTCCGGTTGGGGTTACGAGCCTTGCCATCGGCGTGATACAGGTCTTTTTTCTCATTCGCCCGGCAAAAGCGGCGTTTGCGGACTTTATGGATCCCTCGGTCATGTTTATTTTTGCCTCTATTGTCATCGGTATTGTCTTTACCAAAACGGGACTTACCAAACGAATGGCGTATAGAATGCTGGTGATCATCGGTGAAAAAACCAGCATGATATACCTTGGATGTTTTATCTTGATCGCCGCACTCACCCATATCATGGCGCATACCGCTGTCGCGGCGACCGTCTATCCGCTGCTTTTGTCGATATACGAACTGTACGGCAATCCGGACGAACAGACCCGATTCGGAAAAGGGTTATTTATGGGCATGGCTTACGTGGCTGGGGCCGGAAGCATCGTTACACTTTTAGGGGCTGCACGCGGTGCCGTGGCCATCGGTTTTTTTAAGAACATCGTGGGAAGGGAGGTCGACTTTTTCCAATTAAGCTATTACATGTTCCCCGTAGGGTGGTTGATGGTTTTCTTGTTGTGGGGGTTTTTCATGATTTTTTTTAAGCCCGAAAAAAAAGTCATACCCGGACTCAGGGAAAGGGCGATACAATTGCACAAGGAACTCGGCCCGCTCACCAGAAAAGAAATCACCGCCTTAACGATTGTGTCCGGCTGTATTCTGGCGCTGTCACTGCGATCTTTTGTCCCGGCGCTTTATATTCTTGATAAAACAGCCGTGATTTTAACATCAACCATCATCTTTTTTGTCACCGGCATTTTAGATATCAACGACCTTGAAAAAATCCCCTGGAATATCATCCTGCTTTTTGCCGGTGCGATGAGTTTGGGATTTTGCCTGTGGGAAACCGGTGCGGCCAAATGGCTGGCCATCAAATGGCTGACGATTTTTCATAACGCCGGCAGTTTCTTTTTTATTATGAGCATTGCATTTTTCGTGATGATCATGACCAACTTAATCATGAACGTAGCAGCCATCGCCATCTCCCTGCCCGTTGCTTTGGTGCTGGCATCGTATTTTGGCGTGACCCCGGATGTCATCCTCTATGCATCACTGGCTGTGGCGGGCATGCCGTTTCTTCTGCTCGTGGGTGCAGCGCCCAATGCCATCGCCTATGAATCAAAACAGTTTACATCCGGAGAGTTTTTTCTTTATGGTTTATTGGCCAGTACCATGCTGATAACGGTGGTAGGGTTTGCCGTTTATGCGCTCTGGCCGCTGATGGGAATGTCGATCCATTAATTTAGACAAGCAAAAAGGAGGTTAATCATGAGTCAAAGCACAAAAAATTTGCAGGAAGCCTTTGCCGGGGAATCACAGGCCAACCGGAAATATCTTGCCTTTGCAAAAAAGGCCGACCAGGAAGGATATCCGCAGGTCGCCAAGCTATTCAGGGCCGCGGCTGAAGCTGAAACGGTCCACGCCCATGCCCACCTGAGAGTCCTTAAGGGAATAAAATCGACTGCGGAAAATCTCAAAGAGGCCATTGCCGGTGAAACCCATGAGTTCAAATCCATGTATCCGGCGATGATCGACGCAGCAAAATCAGAAAGTGAAAAAGCCGCCGAAAGAAGTTTCACTTATGCCAATGAGGTTGAAAAAATACATGCAGATCTTTACCAGAAGGCCCTGGACAGCCTTGACGATCCCGATGAGGTGGAGAGCTATTATGTCTGCAGCGTATGCGGCTATACCTGCGAAAATGAAGCACCGGATACGTGCCCGGTCTGCAATGCCAACAAGAAAGCGTTTTTCAGGGTGGATTAAAGGGAGAAAATAAAGCTGTTTATCCGGCTGAAACATTCGATTTGACATGCCACATCGCAGGGTTATATTACTATTAGTAAGCGCTTTGATGTATCAACAATCACCCATTTTACCCGAGGAGGTAAGCCATGGAAGAGATATCGATTCTCATTGGCGGAAAAGCAGGTGACGGCACCCGGCAGGCCGGTCATGTCATTGCCAGCCTTTTGAACCGTGTCGGATACCGGATTTTTTTCTACGATGATTATCCCTCTCTGATCCGAGGCGGTCATAATTTTTCCATTGTCAGGGCTTCGGGAAAACGTATTGGCGCGCACAAAAATACCGTCGATATCATTATCGCCTTAGACCAGAATACCGTGGAAAATCACAAAGATCGACTTAATGCGGATGGCATCATCCTGTATGATTCCAAAAAAGCGGAAGCCCAAGGGTTGGGGATCGATTTTATGGATATTGTCAAAGAATTCGGCGGGAAGCCGATTATGAGAAACACGGCAGCCATCGGCGCACTGGCCGGAATTTTGAATCTTGAATGGTCTGTTCTGGAAAGAGATATCAAAGGTTCCATTGGAAAAGAGGTTGATCTGAATCTCCAGATCGCCCGGCATGCTTACGACGGGATTGAAGCCCCTTTAAAACCCCTGCCGAAACTGGATCAAAAGCCCCTTCCACTGGTCACCGGCAATGAAGCCATTGCCCTCGGCGCTGCAAAAGCCGGTCTCAACATGTACATTGCATACCCGATGACGCCGGCTTCGGCCATCCTGCATTATCTCGCCGAACACGAAAACGAACTGGGCGTGGTCACGGTGCATCCGGAAAGCGAAATCGGCGCGGCACTCATGGCGCTGGGAAGTGCCTATGCCGGAGCAAGAACCATGGTCGGCACTTCCGGCGGGGGATTTGCTTTGATGACCGAAGCGCTGAGTCTGGCCGGCCAGAGCGAAATCCCCATGGTGATTGCAGAATGCCAGAGAGCCGGTCCGAGTACCGGTGTTCCCACCTATACCATGCAGGCCGACCTTAATTTTGTCATCAATGCCGGACACGGAGAGTTTTTAAGGGTCGTATTGGCCCCCGGCGATGCCGAGGAGGCGTTTTACACCGCCGGACTGGCCATGAACCTGGCATGGAAACTTCAGATCCCGACCTTCGTGCTTTCCGATAAACATGTGAGCGAAAGCATATTCAGCTTCGATCCCGAGCTGGACAAGGTCAAACCGGAAAATGGGCTCCTATGGAACGGCCGGGGAGAATACAAAAGATACCTGGATACCGAAAGCGGCATTTCACCGCTGGCATTCCCCGGAAATCCGGAAGCCATCGTAAAAGTCACCTCCTATGAGCACGATGAAAATGGCATCACCACCGAAGAACCCGGTCAGATTGCCCGAATGCAACAAAAACGATTACGAAAAAGAAAAGCCCTGGCGGATGAGCTTAACAAATTCGATACCGTGAACATATACGGAAATCCCGAGTCAAAAACTGCGCTTTTGTGCTGGGGCTCCACCAAAGGAGCGTGCATAGAGGTCGCCGAAATGCTGGATCTTAAAGTGGTGCAGCCTTTGGTGCTGGAACCGCTGCCGGTGGAACCTTTAAAAAAGGCCCTGGACGGCGTGGAAAAAATCATCGATGTGGAAGTGAATGCCACCGGCCAACTGGCAAAGCTCGTCGCCGGTCAAGGGTTTTGCATTGACGATATGATTTTGCGCTTCGACGGCCGTCCATTTACCGTAGACGATTTGCTCGGTAACGTGAAGGAGGTGCTCTCATGACAACCCCAAAAGAACTCGGCACGTATGCCCAAAACACTTGGTGCCCGGGTTGCGGCAACTTCGGCATTTTGGCATCCGTCAAAAAAGCACTGGCGGATCTTGAAAATGACGGACTCGATCTAAATAAAGTGGCCATTGTCTCGGGCATCGGATGTCATGCTAAAATCGCGGACTATATTAACGTGAACAGCTTCTACTCGATTCATGGACGCGTTCCGCCGCCCATGACCGGAATCAAGCTGGCCAATCCGGACTTGACGGTGATCGGTCATGCCGGAGACGGAGACGCTTATGGCGAAGGCATCGAGCATCTTATTTTCAGTGCCAAACGAAATATCGACATGACATTTATCGTTCATAACAACAGGATTTACGGCCTGACCACAGGCCAGTTTACCCCCACCAGCCCGCCCGGGTTCAAGGGGCGTTCAACCCCGAAGGGAAGCCCTGAAGATCCGTTGAACCCCGTCGAACTCATGATTTCTTCCGGTGCCACCTTCGTCGCCAGGGGATATACGAAAAATATGAAACACTTGCAGTCTCTGATCAATGCCGCGATCAACCATAAAGGATTTTCCTTTATCGATGTGCTTCAGCCTTGTTTCACCTTTTTCAATACCTACGATTATTACAACGAAAGGGTGTATGAGTTCACCGACCAGGATCACGATGCATCCGACAGGAGCCAGGCCTTTGTCAAGGCCCAAGAATGGGCGTATGGAGAGGGGGAACGGATTCCCATCGGCATTTTTTACCAGGTTAATAAGCCCACCTACGGAGAGAGACTTTTGGCAGGAAGGGTGCCGATTCGATTGACACCCGGGGATATCCGGCCGGTTCTTGAAAAACATATATGATAAAAGGTAGAAATAAGGAGTATAAAGACGATGAAAGAAAGAATTGAAAAAGCGTTAAACGACATCAGACCGGCGCTACAGGCGGATGGCGGGGATGTGGAACTGGTTGAAGTGGAAAATAACGTCGTTAAGGTCAGGTTAAAAGGGGCCTGCTCCGGCTGTCCCATGTCCCAGATGACCATCAAGCAGGGCATCGAGCGGTATCTTAAAAAGGCGGTTCCGGAAATCGACAGTGTAGAGCCGGTGTAATCTTCAATTCATAGCTTATAAGTAAACCGGCCTGAAACCGACTCCAATACGGCGGTAGGATTTCAATCCATTAATTTTATAAAATGGAGGGGGGCATGGCAGTTATTACCATCAGCAAGGAATTTGGAACCGAAAGCGAAAAAGTGGCGTCTCTTGCAGCAGATAAACTCGGATATGAGTACATCGGCGAAAATTTGGTCGCTGATATTGCAAAGGAGCTTCATATCTCGGAAAGCGAAGCAGCAATGTTTCGCCAGACATCGCAGTCACGAATCCTTCGATTTGTCGATCGCTATACCTGTTCTATCGTCCAGAAAGTGGTCGATCGTGAGCATGGTTGCCTTGATGATAATAACTATTATGAGGTAACAAGAAAACTGGTTCAAAACGTCTATGAAGCGGGCAATGTCATCATTCTCGGGTGGGGAGGGCAATGTCTTTTAAAAGGAAAACCGGATGCACTCCATGTCCGCTTGATTAAAGATATGGATTTAAAAATTAAAGAGGTGATGCAATCCGAAAATCTAAACCCAAAAGCAGCTAAAGCGTTTATCGACAGAGAAGAAGGCGATTTAAAGGCCTATATCAAACATTATTTCAGTGAAGATTGGGATGCGGCGCATTTGTATGATCTCATTATCGATATGGGAAAAACATCGGTGGAAAAGGCCGCAGAGTTGATATGTGATAATGTGAAACACAAAACCGGATAATCGCCGTTTAAGTATTTAATTCCGCCAAAAGAAAAAGGACCGATGCCCTCAAGCCATAACAATACGGTGACATCCGCCCGCGAGCTGGTTGCTGATCAAATTATTAAACCCTTCCAGCGATTCGCCCAAAAAGAAGCTGCCAGCAGTATACTGCTCATTGTCGCAACGATCATCGCCTTGATTTGGTCGAATTCGGATATCTCGGAAGCCTATCACCGCTTTTTGCACACCGATATTTCCTTTACTTTCGGACAGTTTCATCTCAAGAACACACTTCTCCACTGGATAAATGACGGACTTATGGCCTTGTTCTTTTTTACAGTGGGCCTTGAAATCAAACGCGAATTTCTCGTGGGTGAGCTGGCGACTCTCAAAAAGGCTCTGCTTCCGGTGATCGCCGCATTGGGAGGGATGATTGTACCCGGTCTTATCTATGCTGCATTGAATTACAACTCAGGATTTTTGCACGGATGGGGAATTCCCGTGGCCACCGATATTGCATTCGCCTTGGGGGCCGTCGCCGTATTCAGTCGCAGAATTCCTTCGGGTCTGAAAATTTTTCTGGCCGCTTTTGCCATTGCCGACGATCTGGGCGCCGTCGTTATTATCGCCATCTTTTATACCAAGACCATTGTCTGGTCTTACCTCTTTATCTGCCTTTTTCTGATTCTTTGCCTTGCCGTCGCTAATTTTCTCTGGATTCGATGGACAATCGTCTATGCGCTGCTGGGGCTTGCCATTTGGTTTTTTGTATTGGGATCGGGCGTCCACCCGACCGTCGCCGGCGTTATTGTATCGCTGTTCGTTCCGGCCAGGGGCAAATATGATACCGATCGCTTTTTGAAAAATGTCGAGAACACCATTGAACGGTTTGAATGTGAAGACCAGAGCTGCGGATTTTCAATTCTTCTCAACGAGGAGCATTTAAACGCCGTTCATGACCTGGAAATGGCCTGCCATAATGTGGAAACGCCGCTGCAGCGCCTTCTGCATGCACTGCATCCCTGGGTGGCATTTTTGATCCTGCCTGTTTTTGCCTTGGCGAACACCGGTTTGATTTTTCGAGGTATGGTTTTTTCAGAGGTGATCTCAAGTCCGGTAATCCTCGGGATTGTCTTTGGTCTGGTTGTCGGAAAGCCCATAGGAATTCTGCTGTTTTCCTATTTATCGGTCAAAACCGGAATTGCTTCCCTGCCCCAAGAAGTCAGGTGGTCGCACATTTTGGGGGGCGCCATGCTTGGGGGGATCGGCTTCACCATGTCTTTGTTTCTTTCAGAACTTTCATTTACCAATCCTCGTATTATCGATGATGCCAGAATTGCGATACTGACAGGATCCATCCTTTCTGCGGCATTCGGTATGTCATACCTCGGTTTTATCAGTACCTCCACTCCTAATAGGGAATAATGGTTTGGGTACTTAGATGGTTTTTGAGACAACTTCTAATTGGGAGGACGTTTTATGGATTTTGGATTATCTAAAGAACTTCAAATGCTGAAAAAGGCGGTGTCTGAATTTGCATCTAAAAAAATTGCACCTTTCGCCGATCAGTGGGACCAAGCCCATTACTTCCCATATGAAGAGGCCATCAAGCCTATGGGAGAACTTGGCTTTTTCGGAACGGTGATTCCTGAAAAATACGGCGGAGAGAATATGGGCTGGCTGGCCGCCATGATCGTCACCGAAGAAATCGCAAAAGCCTCGAGTTCTCTCAGGGTCCAGGTCAACATGCAGTGTCTGGGGAGCGCATTTACCATTTATAAATACGGCAGCGAACCCTTAAAGCAAAAATACGTCCCCAAGCTGGTCAATGCCGAATATCTGGGCGGATTTGCCATCACAGAACCCAACGCCGGTTCCGATGTTATGGCCATGACATCCAGTGCCGAAGACAAAGACGATCACTGGTGTCTAAACGGATCCAAAACCTGGATCTCCAATGCCGATGTTGCGGATGTGCTCGTCTACTATGCCTATACGAATCCGGAAAGAGGCTCCAAAGGTCTTTCGGCGTTTGTCGTGGAACCCAAAAATTTTAACGGCGTAAAAACATCGGCCTTGGGGAAAATGGGTTCCCACTCCTCTCCCTCCGGTGAAATATTTTTAAACGATACAAAGGTTCCCAAGGAAAATATCCTTGGAGAACCCGGAGACGGCGCAAAAATTCTTTTCGGATCTCTCAATCAAACCCGGCTTTCAGCCGCCGCCGGGGCGGTGGGGGTTGCCAGGGCCTGCCTGGAAATATCTGTAAAATATTGCAATGAGCGCAAACAGTTCGGGAAACCCATCGGCGAATTTCAAATGAATCAGGATATGATCGCTCAGATGGCCACCGAAATCGAAGCGGCCCGTCTTCTGGTTTATAAGGCGGCCTGGGCAAAGGATCAGGGGAACCTGAACAACGGCCTCGATGTGGCACAAGCCAAATATCTGGCCGGCGAAGTTGTGACCAAATGCGCAGGTTTTGCCATGCGGATATTAGGGGCATACGGCTATTCCGACGAGTATCCGCTGGCACGCTTTTATCGGGACACACCGACCTATACCATGGTAGAAGGATCGGCTAATATCTGTAAATGGATTATTGCCCTGGATCAACTGGGAATCAAAAAGGCGAATCGGTAGCAAGAAGCTGTCTCAAAATTAGGATTTTCGGTCGAGATCTCCCGCCCAAGATCGGCGGGACAAGAACGCGAGGCCGAGGATAAACCCGCAGGCATACTCAAGTATGTCGGGGACTTGATACGAGGGCTCAACGCCGATACTTGTCCGCCTCCGGCGGATCGGTCGAAAAGATTTTTTTGAGATGCTTCTTGTAATGCCTTTTAACGGAGATCCTTAAAAGATGGGAATTTTACTACTCGAAGGCGGTTGTGAATTTCAGGGAAAAATGGAAGATCCGGACAGAAAAGCGATTGCCCTGGCCGGAGGGAAAAATGCTAAAATTGTAATTATACCGACCGCTGCAGCGCCGGACAACAACAGCCGGCGCGCCGGCAACACCGCATTGAAGTGGTTTCGATCCCTGGGTGCAAAGAACGTCGTCTCGCTGCCGATTATCGATAAACATTCCGCCGATGATCCCAAACTTTCGGCTGAGTTGGATCAGGCAAATCTGATTTATATTCTCGGGGGGTTTCCCGGCTATCTGGCGCATACGCTGGCAGAAACCCGATGTCTGGATGCCCTCTTACGCGCATATCAAAAAGGCACCGTACTTGCCGGGAGCAGTGCGGGTGCAATGGTTTTATGCGAGTGGTATTTTGACCCCGCGGTTAAAGAGATAAAGAAGGGTTTTGGGATCCAAAAAAACGTTATCTTGGTTCCCCATCATGACACATCGGCGCGATCGTGGCATTCGTTGTATTTCGACAAAATTTCCCACATCCAATGCATCGGCATCGACGAGCAGACAGGAATGATGAATCACGCCGGGCGTCATCGATGGACGGTGTACGGCAAGGGTGAGATTACATTGTATCTAAAAACGGCTGTTGTATCCTATAAGAGCGGACAAACGTTTCAGTATTGATAAGGTTTTTTTATGATGTCTTCGAGAAAGGGCACGATCGTTCTGATGGGTTCCGGAGAACTCACCGCGACAATGGTGGAGATTCACAAAAATATGCTCGCTCGATTTTCCGATTCCCCAGCCGCTGTCTTTTTGGACACACCTGCGGGTTTTCAACTCAACGTCGATGAGATTTCAAGAAAAGCGGTTGAGTACTTTCGTATTCACGTTCAAAAACAACTCCATGTCGCGTCTTACAAATCCTCTGAAAATGCCAGTGCATTCGAAGCAGAAACAGCATTTCACATGCTTCGAAATGCAGATTTCGTACTCGTGGGACCGGGTAGTCCTACCTACACGGTTCGTCATCTTCAAAAATCGCCGATTCCGGATATTTTAGTTAAAAACATTGAATCCGGCGGATGTCTGGTGGCCGCAAGTGCGGCCGCACTAACCATTGGTCGGTTCACACTTCCCGTATACGAAATATATAAGGTCGGCCTTGATATTCATTGGATCGACGGCCTCGACATTCTATCCCGATTCGGGCTGAATCTTGTGGTTGTTCCTCATTGGAACAATGCCGAGGGCGGCACCCACGATACCCGGTTTTGCTTTATGGGTGAACCCCGTTTTCAGAAACTTGAGATGCTGCTTCCGGATGATGCGATGATATTGGGTATCGACGAACACACCGCCTGTATCATGGATCTTCAAACCCAGCGAATCGACATCCAGGGGATCGGCAATTTAACGATCCGAAAAAAAGGGCGTGAAATACAATTGGGTAAAGGGGAACAAATTTCCTTTGATATATTGCGTAAAGAACCCGACCATCGGCAATGGCCTGCGAAATTTGACAACAATCTCGAACAAACCAATGATCTAAAGGCCTCGGAAGCTCCTTTATTAAATAAAATCAACATCATTAAGGCTTCTTTCGAAAATGGGCTGTCGCATCACGATCCAAAAAAGACGACCAATGCCCTTTTGGAACTGGACAGCATGATTTGGAGAGCACAAAGGGATCTGGAAAACGAAGAAAACATTTCTCAAGCCCGAGAAATTCTCAGAGACGGTATCGTGCTTTTAGGCGCCGAGTTAGGGACTTCGTCCCGTCGTCTCAAAATACATTTGACGCCGCTGGTGGACGCCATGCTTCAATTAAGGGCACGGTTCAGAAACGAGCAAAAATGGTCTGAGGCAGACCGCGTAAGGGAGATCCTTCAACAATCCGATATTTTAGTAGAAGATACGAAAGACGGCTTTCAATGGCATCTCATTGATGAAGACGTTTAAACTTTGCAGGCCGGGTTCCCGGTTCAAGTTTCAACGTTCAAAGGTTCCATGAATTATCGGCCCGAGGAGACGATTTATCCATGCTGCCGCACCCTCAAATGAATATTTTATGTTGTTTATCAAACTCGACATCCAAGGTTTTTTCTTTGTTAACCTATTTAAAGGAAATGTCTCATGTTCGACTTACGATATCGGAAAAACTTCCATCGGATTTAAGCAAGTTTCAGGTCTTGATTACGGAGCCCGCATCGGCATTTTATCCGCCTCCCAAACAACTGGAGCAGTTTGTTCGATCAGGGGGCGGATGGCTGGGAGTGGTCAGCGGGTCGGAATTGCCCATATCCGAACTTTTTGGTGTATCCGCCGGTCGTATCGGCCCGGAATCGGAACTGCGTGTCCTTTTTAAAAACCATCATCAACCGCTGGCGGCCCGCTTGCCCGGTACCGTTTACGTAAAAGGGCGATACCATCCCCTCCGGGAGCTTGGCCATGATGTTACCACCGTATTGCATGCAGACTGGCGCTACGGGCACCGCCCGGTATTGGTGCGCCGTAAGGTGGACGCCGGGCACACGGCATGCACAACCCTTCAAGACTTTGACAATACCGACGTAAAACAGATTATCTATCGGCTATTACGGGAGCTTTCAGGACATCCCGAGACGGTTCAGATCCTCAATGTCGGGATATTGGGGTATGCGCCTTCGGTAGGGGAAGTTCATGGGATAGGGGTCAATGCAACCGATGGACTTGAGCTTCACGCTGTTTGTGATTCAAATCCCCAGCGGTTGGAAGCGGCAGCGCATCGATTTCCCGAGACCAAAGTATATTCAAATGCCGAAAATTTGGCTGATGACGATAATGTGGATTTGGTCATCATCGCTACGCCGCCGAACAGTCATATGAAATTATCCCTTCAGATGATGGCCAATAAAAAACATGTGGTTTGCGAAAAACCATTGGCACTCAGTCGCAACGAAACAGACCGGATGCTTCAAATGGCCCGGAAAATGCAGGTTCATTTAAGCTGCCACCAGAACCGGCGTTGGGACCCCGATTACGTAACCATCAAACATGCGTTGCAGGATAATCTCATCGGCGATCTTTTTTACATGGAAACATTTGTCGGCGGGTTCTCGCACCCTTGCGGATACTGGCATTCCCATGAAGAAATTTCCGGAGGCACCGCCTATGACTGGGGTGCCCATTATTTGGACTGGATTGTCGGCATTATCCCTGATCCCCCGGAGTCGGTGGCCGGATTTCGCCACAAAAGAGTATGGCATGACATCACCAATGCCGATCAAGAAAGAATATGGATCAAATTTAAAGGCGAAAAAGAAGCTGAATTTATTCATTCGGATATTGCAGCCGTCCGCAAGCCCAAATGGTACCTTTTAGGTACCAAAGGCGCCATCGTCGGTCATTGGAAGGATGTGGACGCCTATCATATCGATCCGGTGGTTTACTTTCAGCAACATCGCATTCCGGCAACGGAGATGACGCCGGATTTGACCCTTTTTCAGCGGCATGCTTCAGGACAAATTACAGAGCAAAAAATGGCCATACCCGAACGAAAGGATTACGCATTTCACAAAAATCTTGCGGATCATCTGCTGACCGGCGAACCATTGGTAACATCTTTAAAAGATTCGGTAAAAGTCGTTTCCATTTTAGAAACAGCCGCCCTGAGCGCATCAAAAGGCGGTACCGTGGAGCCATTCGATGAATCTTAGCATAAAATGGGGAATTTTAGGCAACGCCACGATTGCCAGAAAATGCATGATTCCGGCTATTTTTAACGCTGCCAACAGCCGTATCCAGGCCCTGGCATCTCGAAATCCCGAAAAAGCCGAATCACTATCAACAAAATACGATATTCCCAAATTATATTCACACTATAAATCCGTTATAGAAGACAAACAGGTGGATGTTGTGTATATTCCCCTTCCCAACCATCTACATAAGGAATGGACCATCAAAGCTTTAAACGCCGGGAAACATGTGTTATGTGAAAAACCCCTGGCATGTAATGCTGCCGAAGCCATGGAAATGGCCGCAGTTGCATCGAAAAATGGTTTGCATCTCATGGAAGCGCTTATGTACCGGTTTCATCCGCGCAGCAGGACCATTCACAAAATGGTATCCCAAGGAAAGATCGGTACACCCCGTCTTGTGCACGTTTCGTTTTGTTTCCATATTGATGAACATATATTAAGGAATAAAGAAAATGCCCGTCTGAAAAAAGAAGGCGGCGGCGCCCTTTTAGATGTGGGATGCTATGGTGTCAGTGTCGCACGATGGGTGATGGGAGAAAGTCCCGAAAGCGTTCAGGCTGCTGCTCATTTTAACTCAGAAGGCGTCGATATCCACGCAGTCGGTGTTTTGCACTTTCGAAACAGAGGGCTGGCAACTATTGAAGCCAGCTTTATCAGTGCGCTCCAGCAGACCTACACCATTGTCGGCGAAACAGGTTCCATCGAACTTCCCCACAATGCATTTATTCCATGGGAAAAAGATGCCACCTACGTTTATCGCGGCAGAAATGAGGAAATCGGCAGACAAGAAAATTGCCCGGGCGCCGACGAGTACCGGCTGATGGTTGAACATTTTTCAGATGTCCTCATCCATGGCGCCTCGCCGTTGATCCGGATTTCTGACAGCATACAAAATATGCGGGTATTGGATGCCTTGGCAGCGTCGGCAAGGTCCGGAAAACAGGTTGCCATCGATGAAACATAAATTTAACGCGAATTCATTTAAATATGTCCGTGAACATCAATAATCAAAAAGTTGTGATCCAATCAGAATCCCTTGAACATTTAACGTCTTTTTTTTTAAACAAAAATTTCGATCTTGACTGGAGCTGTTTATTTGTCCTTCCGCTATGGCTGAAAACATGGTGGGAGACGTTCGGTGAAGACGACGGTGCTGAAATCCTGGCGGGATATCGTCAGGAGAAACTCATCGGCATTGCCCCATTGCGCATACAGGGAAAAACAGCGTATTTCATTGGCGGGGAAAATGTCTGCGACTACCAGGATATGATTGTCGCGTCCAATCATCTCCCTGAATTCTTCAAGGCCATTTTAGACCACCTTAAACAAAAGAAAATACACACCCTTGAACTGGCTGCATTAAGACCCGATGCCGCAACTTTAATCGAATTGCCGAATATTGCCGAACAAATGGGATATGCCGTCGTTTGTAATCAAGTGGCGTACAGCTATGAAATAAAATTGCCCGGCACCTGGGAAGCATATCTGAAAATGCTCGGGGGTAAGCAGCGCCACGAAATCCGCAGAAAATTAAGACGCCTGAACGAGGCGGGTCACATCGAGTATCGTGTCATTCATCGACCGGATGAGATCTCGGAAAATATGGATATATTTTTTTCGATGTTCAAAGCCAGCCGGCCGGACAAATCCGAATTTTTAACCAATCAAATGATATCTTTTTTTCGGATGTTGGCCCAAAGAACGGCACGGCAAGGACTTTTGAGAATGTCTTTTTTGGACATCGATCAGGTGCCGACAGCAGGTGTCATGTGCTTTGATTACAATAATACGATTTTCTTGTATAATAACGGATATGATCCAAGATTCGGCAACTTGAGTGTCGGGTTTCTCAGCAAAGTGTATAGTATTAAAGACAGCATCGAACGGGGAAAACGTCGATACGATTTACTGAAGGGCGATGAAGGCTATAAAAAACGATTGGGAAGCACGCCGGTCCCGCTGTATCATTTAAAGATCGACCTTGAAGGATAAATATGGGATTAAAAATTGCCATGCTCAGTATTCATTCGAGTCCCATTGGTGATTTGGGAACCCGAGATACGGGCGGTATGAGCGTCTATGTCCGGGAAACAGCCAAAGAAATGGGTAGAATGGGGCATCATGTGGACATTTTCACCCAGCACCATGCCGGCAATCACGAATCGGTCTTTTATTTATACGACAATGTCCGGCTCATTCGCTTATCAGGGGGAACACACCGAAATATTCCCAAATCCGCTCTCCATGAGGCCTTGCCGGAACTATTCAACGAGCTGGAATCCTTACGAATCAAGGAAAACATCACATATGATATCGTCCACAGCCATTATTGGATTTCAGGGCTTTTAGGGCTCATGCTCAAATCATCCTGGAATGTACATCACTTGATCACGTACCATACCATCGGCGCCGTGAAAAACTTGGCCTGTTCAGCGGAAAATGCGTCTGAATTGCGGCTGACCAGCGAAAAAAAACTGGCAAAACAATGTGACCGAATCATCGTTCCCACCCAAAAAGACAAAGAATATTTACGCCGATATTATGATGCACCTTGGGATAACATCCGAATTGTTCCGTGCGGTGTCAATCTTGAACGCTTTAAACCACAGGATAAAATTTCCGCCCGCCGGCAATTGGCACTGCCCGTTGACGATTCCATTATACTGTATGTGGGTCGGTTTTCGCCGATTAAAGGACTTGATCGCTTGCTCAAATCCTTTAGCTACATAACACGTCCTTCCCGTTCAATATTGGTTATGGTTGGGGGAGACGGTGAACGCTCTTTTATGTCCCAACATTTAAAGAAAGAAGCAATGGCGTTTCATATCCGTGATCGCTTGGTATTTGCCGGGAGGGTCGATCAGAAAATCCTGCCCCTATATTACAATGCTGCAGATGTCCTGGTTGTGTCGTCATATTACGAAAGCTTCGGTCTCGTGGCGCTGGAAGCAATGGCCTGTGGAACCCCGGTTGTCACGACAGCGGTCGGGAATATGGAAAAAATCGTTAAAGACGGTGTTACGGGCTATGTTGTGTCGGATTCGGCTACTTCCCATTTTGCCGCCTTTATCGAAGCCGCCTTGGAAAAACAGAAACAAAACGGGCTCTCACCCTCAAAAATTCGGGCTTTCGCGTCCGAGTTTACATGGGCAAGGTCGGCGTCTTTGCTGCTTGACGCATACCGGTCGGTATCGGCAGACAAATCAGAAACAGGAAGCGGAATATGAAAAGGTAAGAAAATCAGAAGATCGGAGGCGATAAGATATGCCAACTTTCCTACCTTCTCACCTTCTTACTTTCTTATTTTTCAATATCGTTATGTTTACTAAGTTAATCTGAGAACTATGTGTTTTCAACACAAACAAAAATAATGGTGATTCAATATGTCTAACAAATACGATGTAATGGTAATCACGGCGCATCCAGACGACGCTGAATTCGGTGCCGCCGGTTCTGTCGCCAAGTGGATCCGGGAAGGCAAACAGGTGGTATATGTGGTATGCACCAGCGGCGATAAAGGTACCGGCAATCCGGATATCCCCCCGCAACAGCTTGCAAAAATTCGAGAAAAAGAACAAAAAGACGCTGCGGACGTACTGGGTGTTTCTGAGGTCGTTTCCCTTGGGTATCCTGACCAGGGACTTGAAGATACGCCGGATTTCCGCAAAGCGATCGTGAGACAAATCCGAACATATAAACCGGATATGATCGTGACATTGGATCCTTACCGGCGTTACATCTGGCATAGAGACCATCGCATCACCGGACAGGTGGTATTGGATGCGGTCTATCCTTATGCACGAGATATTCTGGCATACCCGGATTTAATCGAGGAAGGGCTCATGCCCCATAAAGTGAAAAAGATCCTGTTCTTCGGAACCGAAGATATCAATTTGCATGTGGACATCAGCGAAACCTTTGATCTTAAACTTAAGGCATTGCGCTGTCATAAAAGCCAAATCGATCCAATGGGCATCCCTGATCTGGGAAAATGGCTTCGGAAACGATGTCGAATAATGGCTGAGGGTTCTGAATTCGAGCTTGCCGAAGCGTTTCACCAGGTAAAAGCGCCTCACTGAAAGCCATCATCCACAAAAATTTCCTGCAACCAAACTAAAAATCTTTGCAGTTATGCAAAAAAGCCGGACAGGATTATCGCGTCATATGGATCGCCGGATTAAAATAAGCGATTGACGGACGCTCATCTTTTAAATCCGTTTTATAGGATAATGTCGTAATCGACGACGTGGCAGGATATTCTTCCAAAATACCTAACCTTATGAATCTTTTCTTGTTTTTCGGCGTTGCCGCAAAACTGCTCGCCCACAGCACCATAAATAAAATAACGTCACCGTGCGTCACTGCAACAACATGTTTCCCGGCGCTGGTTCGGCGCGTTCTGAATATAAACTTTTGGACCCTTTTCAGGATATCTTCGGGTTGCTCATATTCCGGACCGATGCCGGTATAAACATCTCCGCCCCTTAAACGAACCACTTTCGAAGGCTGTCCTTGAAACGGTGTATGCACTTCTGTAATCAATCGCGATTGCCTAAGCCTGAGCCGGGAATGATAATGACGTATTTCGGTCGCACTTTGGCGGCAGCGAAGCAAAGGGCTGCTGAATAGTTCCTCAATCTTGAGATTCTTTAACACCAGCGCTGTTTCAGCCGCTTCCCGGCATCCTTTTTTGCTGAGGGAAAAACCCGGCAAACGGCCGTAAAAAATATGAGATGGATTCTGTACGCGGCCATGTCGAACCAAAGATATGCGCGTGCCTGTATGCCGGGGAATTTCGATTGTTACCATTTGGGTGAGTTGAAACCTTTGAAAAATGTGGATTTTCTAATGAAAACCTATTGTTTTGAAATAAAATCTTTCAGCATTGAAAATGCAACATCGTCCGTAAACTGAACCGGTGGATGTTTACAATAGTATGCTGAGGGGGCTTCTAATACGCCGCCGATATTTTTTTCGATGGCGAGTTTGCAAAGCCGGATGCAATCGATGGTTGCACCGGCGGAATTGGGTGAATCTTCCACAGACAATCGAAGCTCGACATTCATGGGAATATTGCCGAAAAGTCTGCCTTCCATGCGAATAAAACACACTTTGTTGTCATTCAACCAGGGAACATAATCACTGGGGCCGATGTGAATGTCGCGGGCTTCAAGTTTTCTGTTTAAAACAGCCTGTACTGCCGCTGTTTTCGATTCCTTTTTTTTATCGAGCCGATTTCTGTTCAGCATGTTTAAAAAATCGGTGTTGCCACCAGTATTGATTTGATAGGTCTTTTCAAGTTTCACGCCCCGTTTTTCAAACAGGTTTGCCAACGCGCGATGAACGATGGTTGCGCCAAGCTGGGATTTGATATCGTCACCGATAATGGGGATTCCCCTGGATTTAAATTGTTCGGCCCAAACCGGATCACTGGCAATAAACACCGGTATGTTGTTGATAAATGAAACACCGGCATCCAGGGCGCATTCGGCATAAAACTTTGACGCCGCTTCAGACCCCACCGGCAAATAATTCAAGAGAATTTGCGTGCCGGACTGTTTTAAGATATCGATAACCTCACTTTGATTCGGTTCCTTTTTGTCACAAAGCAAAAAGGTATAATCCGATTCATAATTTTTCATATGTTCGGAAAAACCGTCCAATATTTTACCCATGGACACTTTGACTTCGGCGCTTGGCATGCGATCCACAAATTTTTTGGTGCAATTTGGTCTTTCAAAAATGGCGTCATGAACGTCTTTGCCGACTTTTCTCCGATCGATGTCAAATGCCGAAACAACCTTTATGTCACGAGGCGTATACCCGTTGATCGACCAATTCAAAATGCCAACGGCGTGATTCCGGCCTTTTTCCCGGTAGTAATTAATTCCCTGCAGGAGCGAACTCGCACAGTTGCCGACACCGATAATACCGATTTTTATGGGTTCCATAATGATCAATTTAATAAAATGAACAGATTTAGAAGTTGGGGAGTTTCGCCTGTAAAAAGGTAATGATCAGCGGATTGGTTTTTGCTTTCAGCAATGCCCCGATAAAATATATCATCTTTATTGAAAAGCATGATCCGATACATGGAGCGATCCGACAAAGAAAAACACCACGATCCCTCAAACCATTAAAATAAAACATACTTGATTTGACCATCAACTTCAAATACTATCTTTAACAAATATTGAAAATTCCAAATCTTTGAAAATGTATGGCTTTGAAGCGGAGGACGACGATGACACAAAAAATCTTGGCGCCACTTGACGGGAAGGTATTTCAAGTGACGGTAAAACCGGGAGATACGGTAGAAGAAGACGAAGAAATCCTGGTAATTGAGGCCATGAAGATGGAAACCCCCATCTTTGTCCCATGTGACGGCGTGGTCAAAGAAGTCAGCGTCAAAGAAGGAGATGACGTAATGGAAAACGATATATTAGCCGTCATCGATTAAAAACATATCGAGGTTGAAACCATGAAACCCTATTTTGAAAAAATGACGACATTCGGCCATGCCTTGAAAAAGGGGCGGATTAAGTGTACCGAAGCCAACCTCGCCGGTATTGAGAAAGCCGAGGATGAAATAAAAGAAGAAGTGGATCGGGTGAAACTGGCCGGATTTTCTGAAGAAAAGATCAATGCCAGGGGGCAAATGACGGTTTGGCAGCGACTTGAATACCTTGTCGATCCCGGAACCTGGTGCCCCTTGCATACCCTTTTCAATCCGATGAATAATGAAGAGGGAACGACCAATGTCATCGACGGCATCGGAAAAATTTCCGGTAAATGGGCGGTGATTATCGGTTTTGACAACAAAGTCATGGCCGGTGCCTGGCTTCCGGGGCAGTCTGAAAATATTCTCCGGGTGACCGATCTGGCCAAACGGCTGAATATCCCATTGGTATGGCTGGTCAACTGCAGCGGCGCCAAATTAACCGAACAGGAAAAATTCTATGCCAATCGCCGCGGGGCCGGGACACCGTTTTTCAGGCATGCCGAGTTGGAGCAAATGGGGATTCCGGTGCTGGCCGGCATATACGGCACGAATCCCGCCGGCGGCGGATATCAGAGCATCAGCCCCACCATCCTCTTTGCCCACAAAGACTGTAATATTGCCGTGGGCGGAATCGGCATTGTCAGCGGAATGGCGCCCAAAGGCAAATTCGATATCGAGGCGGCGGAAGAAATCATCGAAAAAGCAAAACAGTTCAAGGCCAAACCGCCGGGCTCGGTGAATGTCCACTATGATGAAACCGGCTTTTTCAGATATGTTTTCGAAGATGAAACCGGTGTGCTGGACGGCATCAAGGAATACATGAAAGATATGCCGGCATATGCACCTAAATTTTTCCGGGTCGCCGATCCCAAAGAACCCGCGTTTCCAATAGACGACCTTTACCGCTTGGTTCCTTTAAATCCCAAGCGGGTATACGACTTTGAAGAGGTTCTGGCCCGGCTGGTGGATGCCGGCGAGCACATGGAATTTCGCCCGGATTACGGTCCCGAAGTATACACAGGATTATGTAAAGTCGACGGATTTTTAATGGCCTGCATCGGTAACCGGCAGGAATATCTCGGCAAACATTATCCCGAGTACGCCGACTATCCGGGTATGGGCGGCAAACTTTACCGCCAGGGGCTGATAAAACTGAATGAATTCGTAACGCTGTGCGGCAGGGACCGGGTTCCCATCATATGGTTTCAGGACAGCTCGGGGCTGGATGTGGGCGATGCCGCCGAAAAAGCGGAACTATTGGGGCTGGCCCAGGGCCTGGTCTATTCCATCCAGCAGACGGACATCCCCATGCTGCTGCTGCTGCTCAGAAAAGGAACGGCGTCCGCTCACTATCTCATGGGCGGCCCCACCGCCAACCGGCACAATGCCTTTACCATCGGAACCGTCGCATCGGAAATATATGTCATGCACGGAGAGACCGCTGCAGTGGCCACTTACTCCCGCAGACTGGTCAAGGAAAAAGAGGCGGGAAGACCTTTGGAACCCATCGTCGAAAAGATGAATCAACTGGCAAAAGAATACCACGAAAAATCACGGCCCCTGTTTTGCGCAAAAACCGGAATGATCGACGAAATCGTGCCGATGCGTGATTTGAGGAAATACTTCGTTGCCTTTGCCGGAGCAGCCTACCAGAATCCAAAATCCATCTGCCCCCAACACCACCTGATCCTGCCAAGGATCATAAAGGGGTAATTAGAAGCCATCTCAAAATAATCTTTTGGCCCAGACTCTGCGTTGGAACCTCGTTTTAAGTCCTCGACATACTGGAGTATGCCTGCGGGTTAAAACTCGGCTCCGCCTTGATTTTGAACCAAAATCTTTATTTTGAGATGGCTTCTAGTATTCTTTCGGCATCCGATTGAGCTGATCCAGGGTAAAGACCGGTCCGTCCT
>CAZQAF010000039.1:0-33396 GCA_964591175.1 uncultured Desulfobacteraceae bacterium
AGCCGAGGCCGAAAGGCGTAGGTAATGGAAAACAGGTTAATATTCCTGTACCACCCGGTTATCGATGCTCCTTCGGGAGCGAGAGAGATTGGGGGGACGCAGAAGGGTAGGTCATCCATCTGTTGGATTAGGTGGTTCAAGCTCGTAGGCAGAAAGGACAGGCAAATCCGTCCTTTTATTTAAATGCTGAGAAGCGATGAGGAGAGACTTTGTCTCATAAACTGATTGATCCCACACTGACAAGAAAAGCCTCTATCGAGATAGCTAGGTGATCGTACCGCAAACCGACACAGGTAGGTAGGGAGAGAATCCCAAGGCGCTTGAGAGAACCCTGGTTAAGGAACTCGGCAAATTAACACCGTAACTTAGGGAAAAGGTGTGCCCTCGTTAGGTGAAGCGTTTTACATGTGGAGCTGAAGGGGGCCGCAGAGAAATGGCGGTAGCGACTGTTTACTAAAAACATAGGACTCTGCTAAGTCGCAAGACGATGTATAGGGTCTGACGCCTGCCCGGTGCTGGAAGGTTAAGGGGACTTGTTATCCATCCTCGGATGGAGAAGCTTTGAACCGAAGCCCCAGTAAACGGCGGCCGTAACTATAACGGTCCTAAGGTAGCGAAATTCCTTGTCGGGTAAGTTCCGACCTGCACGAATGGCGTAACGACTTCCGCACTGTCTCAACCAGGGACTCAGTGAAATTGTATTGGCGGTGAAGATGCCGTCTACCCGCGAAAAGACGGAAAGACCCCGGCACCTTTACTACAGCTTGATATTGAATTTTGAAATAGCATGTGTAGGATAGGTGGGAGGCTTTGAAGTTCCGACGCAAGTCGGGATGGAGCCACCCTTGAAATACCACCCTTGTTATTTTAAGGTTCTAACTTCGACCCGTTATCCGGGCGAAGGACAGTGTCTGGTGGGTAGTTTGACTGGGGCGGTCGCCTCCCAAAGAGTAACGGAGGCGCGCGAAGGTTCCCTCAGGCTGATTGGAAACCAGCCGTGGAGTGTAAAGGCATAAGGGAGCTTGACTGCGAGAGATACAGCTCAAGCAGGTACGAAAGTAGGTCTTAGTGATCCGGCGGTCCCGCATGGAAGGGCCGTCGCTCAACGGATAAAAGGTACGCCGGGGATAACAGGCTTATCGCCCCCAAGAGTTCACATCGACGGGGCGGTTTGGCACCTCGATGTCGGCTCATCACATCCTGGGGCTGGAGCAGGTCCCAAGGGTTCGGCTGTTCGCCGATTAAAGTGGTACGTGAGCTGGGTTTAAAACGTCGTGAGACAGTTTGGTCCCTATCTTTCGTGGGCGTAGGATATTTGAGAGGATCTGTTCCTAGTACGAGAGGACCGGAATGGACGAACCAATGGTGTTCCAGTTGTCGCGCCAGCGGCATTGCTGGGTAGCTAAGTTCGGAATGGATAACCGCTGAAAGCATCTAAGCGGGAAGCCAACCTCAAGATAAGATATCCCTTTCCCGTGGAGACACGGGAGCTGAAGACCCCTTGTAGACGACAAGGTTGATAGGCCGGATGTGTAAGTGCGGCAACGTATTTAGCTTACCGGTACTAATCGGTCGTGAGGCTTGGCCACAAAACAATTCACACAATCTTTTCGAACATTTTTATGTATTCGCGTCCAAATTGTTATATCACTGAAAGTCAAACGTTTTTTCGGTGGCAATAGCAAAGAGGCAACACCCGTTCCCATTCCGAACACGGAAGTTAAGCTCTTTTGCGCCGATGGTACTGCTCGGGAAGCTGAGTGGGAGAGTAGGACGCCGCCGAAAATCTTTATATATCCCGGAATCATCATCTGATGGTTCCGGGTTTTTTTTGGGATTACGACTATTTCCCGATTCCTCCCATACCCAGACCGGAAATGATCCTGTCGAGGAAAACCGTGTATACCAGGGCCACGGGAATGCTTGCCAGGAGCGCTCCGGCCATTAATGATCCCCAGTAAAAAACGTCGCCCCTCACAAGTTCCGTCGTGAGTCCGATACCGATGGTCTTCTTGGCGGAATCTTGGATAAAGGCAAGCGCGTAAATGTAGTCATTGGCCACCAGGGTGAACGCAAAAACAACGACGCTGATGATTCCGGGGACGGCAAGGGGGAGGAGCACCCTGAAAAAAGCGCCTAACCTGCTGCAGCCGTCGATCAGGGCCTGCTCTTCGATGTCTTTGGGAATGGACTTGAAAAAGGTCATCAGCAGCCACGTGCAGAAAGGAATGGTAAAGGTGGGATAGACCAGTACAAGCGACCAGAGGGAATTTTGCAGATTCAAAATCGATACAATCCGGGACAATGGGATGAACAGCAATGTCGGCGGCACCAGATAGGTCAGGAATATTCCGATCCCCACGGTGTCTCCCCACCGATCGGCCATTCGGGCAAGACTGAACGCTGCCGGAACAGCGAAGAGAACGGTGATGGCGACGACTGCGAGACCCACCAGCAGGGTGTTCATGAGAAACGTGGTGAACAGGGTCTGGTCAAAGAGGAGCTTCAGGTGGGCCAGTGTCGGCGGTTCAGTGAAAAAGAACGGGTTATTGTTCGGATTGAAAAGGTCGTGGCTCCGCTTGAACATGGTGATGAGCATGATGTAAAAAGGACCTGCTGCAAAAATGACAAAAAACACCAGTCCGCCGTAAAAGCCCGCTCGATGATATATCTTTTTCAACATGTTATACCCTTTAGAACGATCATAAGACGACCGCCTTTTTTGCCAGTTTCAATACAAAGATCGCCAGGGCCGCCATCACCGGAAAGAAGAAAATTGCAATGGCAGCCCCCTGGGCCAGGTCGCCGCCTTCGATGCCCTGCAGAAAAGAGAGACTCGCGAGTACCTGGGTGGTGTTTGGTGGCGGCCCGCCTCTGGTCAGGACCCAGACAACGGTCATGTCGGTAAAGGTGAAGAAGGTTGCAAACAGGACCGTCACACCGATCACCGGGAAAAGCAGCGGGAGCGTGATGTGAAAGAGGCGCCGGAAGTAACCCGCCCCGTCTATCTGAGCCGCTTCATGAATTTCTTTCGGGATGGAATTCATGCCCGCGATGAGAATGACCGCCCCGAGCGGAACAAGACGCCACACCTGTACAAAAATGACGGACGCCATGGCGAGATCAGGCCGTCCGAGCCAGTAGAGGTTGCTGGCCGGTCCGAATAAATCTCCGGGTTTTCCCAGCAGTCCCATTGCCCGAAAAAGCCAGTCTACCGGGCTGAACACGGAATCGAGAAACCAGAGATAGCCGATGGCGCCCAGAGCGATCGGTGCCGTCCAGGGCATTAGAACGAGAAACCGAACGAGCCATTTGCCGTGAAAGTCGCGCATCAGCAATTCTGCCAGGATGTGTGCGAGGACAAGCACGAGCCCGACGGATACGATGGTGAAAAAGAACGTGTTGAACAGTGATGTTCGAAAGGTCGGATTCCTGATAAGATCGGCAAAATTTTGCAGGCCTATGATCTTAAAATGAGGGTTTCCCACGGTCACATTGCTGATGCTGTAGACAAAGGACATCACAAATGGAAACCCTACGAACAGGACGATATAGAGCCCCGTCGGAATGAGAAGCAGCGGTGCTAGAATTTCCTCGCGATCTAAGAGATGTTTCTTCTTCATGGTTGCACCATCGTTGAATTCCGATTAACAATCAGAACCCTATGAGCGCACACTATCAATCCTGGCGCCCTTTTCCTTGTCGTAATACCGTACGTCTGCCTTGCGGACTGAAAAATCGTATTCCTTTCCTTCTTCAATAGACATGCGAACGGACAGATTGGCGATCACGTTTGCATCGCCAATGGTCCCGTAGGCCAGCTTGTTGGAACCCAGATTTTCCACCCGCAATATCCTGAAGCGAAATGATATCCGGTTTTCGGCATGAGCGGGATCCGCGGGGTGAAACACTTCCGGCCTGAACCCGACGATAACGCCGTTCTGCTCGACGAAATTCATGGGCGGGATTCCGATAAAACCCGCGACAAAGATGTCGACAGGGTGATGATAGATGTCATCGGGGGTCCCGATCTGCCTTATCTTGCCGCTTTTCATCACTGCGATCCGGTCGCCCAGGCCCATGGCTTCGGCCTGGTCATGGGTCACATAGATCGTTGTTACGCCGATCTCCTGCTGGAACTTTTTTAATTCTACCCTCGCGGTATGCCGCACCTGGGCATCGAGATTGGAAAGGGGTTCATCCAAGAGGAGCACTTTCGGCGTTCGGACCAGGGCCCGTGCTATGGCAACACGTTGTTTCTCGCCGCCGGAGATTTGCGCCGGTCTCCGGTCCAAAAGATGTCCGATGCCGAGAAGATCCGCCGACCATTCGACTTTCTTTTTTATTTCTTTTTTGGCCAGTTTTTCAACCGTGAGCGGAAAGGCGATGTTCTTGAAAACCGTTTTGTGCGGGTAGAGCGCATAGCTCTGAAATACCATGGCGATTTCCCTTTCTCGGGGAGGAATGTCATTTACGACCTGGCCGTTGATGATCAAGTGACCGGCAGTCGGTTGCTCAAGTCCCGCACAGAGCCTCATCAACGTCGTTTTTCCGCTTCCCGACGGTCCCAAAAGCACCAGGAACTCCCCGGCGCTAATCTCCAGATTTACGCCATCGACGGCCTTAACCTGGCCAAAGTGCTTTGTTAGGTCCTTCAGCTCAACGAATGCCATTGGGTTCCTTTCATGCCATTATATATATTGATAATGTTGGACTTGATCGCGCCGGCAAAGCAGCGCAAGTCCATTTACCCGGTCTGGTTACGCCGCTTTCTTGATAAGCCCCTGGGATTGCCATTTCTCGAAGATCTTTCGGCACTCGGCAGCCGCCTGTTTAACCGACGCTTCGGCGGACTGCTTCCCCTGGACCACACGAGCGTACATGTTGGGGATCACAAAGGTGCCGAAGATTTCACCAATTGCCGGATTTGCGGGTCCCGGATGCCCGACATTGGTGCTCCAGGTTTCCGCATTTTCCAGCGGCAGCAGCTTGTTCGTTGCTTCTCCGGGCAGGGCAAAGGGGTCCTTTTCGAACCAGGCATGAAAGACATCGCGCATGGTTTTCGCTCCTTTGACGGCGGGGTAGCCCCGGTGACCGTGGGGGATGGGTGCATGAAAGAACGAAGGGGTATTGTAGAGTTCGCTGTTCCAAATGGCCTGGTCGTAATTGGCAACGAGATCCAGCAGAAACTGCTTTGCCAGATCCGCGTTCTTGGTGGCGAACTTCGGAATGACGGACACATAGATGACATGTTCACTGGCCCATCCTGTTCCTTCCGGCCCCTTGAGCGCCGGGGTAAAGTAAACATCTTTTGCGATTTCCGGTACTTTTTCCTGTGCAGACCGGTAGGCTGAAATCGAGTTAAGGATATAAGAGGCGCGTCCGGCGAGCAGGAGCTGATTGTTCGAAGCCGGGACCCATCCGAAAACCTCGGGTGTAAGCGCCTTTTCGTAAAGATTTTTCATATACTTGACAGCCTCGATCGTACGTTTGTTGTCCAAGACCACACGTTCATGTTCATCCTGGATGCCTGAGCCGTAAGACCACAGCAAAGCCCTGCCGGCCATATTCGAGTCCAGTTCCTGGGAGAGACCGATTCCGGCCTGCACGCCCAGTTGTTTCTTAATTTTTCCGCCATAGACCAGAAGGTCCTCCCATGTTCTCGGACCGTCCGGTTTTCCCACTTTTTCCCACAGCGATTTCCGATAGTCGCCGGGGTCGATGGTCCATCCATGGCAGAAACCGTAATACTTCTTGGTATCCGGATTGTACGAACTCCGGTAGGCGACCGGCACCTGTTTTCCGAACCGTTTCACGGCTTCCCGGTTGACGTCGGTCAGGTCCATGACGCTGGGTTCAAAGTCCGACGGCGGATTGAGGAATTCGATCAGATCGTGCCCCTTGCCCGCCACCACTTCCGATGCGAATGTGCTCCTTAAGTCCGATAGACTGATATGATCGACGACCACATCCACGTTGTGTTTTTCTCCCCAAGCTTTTGCAAAGGGATCGAACCAGGTGTCATACTTCGGTACGAAATGGCTCCACTGGAGAATCCTCAGCGTTCTTTTGCCGGACATGCGGGCAAATGCATTACTCACCATACGTGGACCAAGTGCAAGCCCCGCCACGCCAATTCCTGCGGTCTTTATAAATTTACGTCTTGATATACGGTATTTCATGGCCATATCCTCCTTAATAAATGGATAAGCGTACTTTTTTGAGGGAAGTTAAGGGAACAACATTCCGATAGCGCTCGGCAATCTGAAGAAGAACAAGCGATGATAGAGTTCGGTATGCAGAGGCAGTTCTATTTCAGATGCCGACAACTATATTAATATTGAATTGATAAGAATTCTCTTTTTTGAAATGGAATAGGCGAACATTCCACTAGTGCGCGGCAATCTGATGAAGAGCAACATATAATGCGAATCGGCAAACAATAACAGTTCTATTCCACATTCCTACGCCTAAAATTAAAATAAAGCGTCAAGTTTTATTGTCAACCGGAAATTTTCGTTAGATCAGTGCAGAACAAAAACATCATAGACAAATAACGTTTCTACTCATTCAATGTTCCAGCTTGGCCGAATAGCCTTCTCTCCCTGCGGCATCCGAAGAACCCCGAGCCAGGGTAAGAGCCCAGAAACTGTCCGTTACGATCTCAACGATGTAAAAAATTACAATAGGAAAAATGGCGAGAGGATGCATTTTGGCGAAGGCCATCGACCATACGGCCACTGATAACGTCAGTGGTTTTTCCGAACAAATAATGGTTATTGCCCGGTTTTGAGGGCCGTGAAACTTAAAAATATACCTGCCTGTCAGAAAGATCAGTGCAAACATAAAAAGGTGAACGCAGAGGCTGGGCAACAGAATAAGAAAAACATCGGAGAACTTGAGTTCCCAGAGGAGATGGGATTCCTCGGAACAGGAGGCGTAAATAATAAGGGCGAGACAGATTACGGGCAAGTACTTGAGAAAGGGTTCCCCTTTCTTCACCAAACCCGGTGCTTTAAAGCGGAGCCCCTGTCCTGCTGTGACCGGAATAAACAGATAGAAGATAAGTTTTAATATCACGTCGATGTCATTTATCCGTGTCACGGAGCCGAGCCATAATTTAAGGTTTTCAGGAAAGGCGATGAGTCCCACGAAATTAAGCGTAAGGATCAGTATAATAGCGGTCAGGGCGTCACCACGCGCCCTGGCGGCGATAGCCGGCCCTGCCGCCAGAGTGCAGGGCGAGGCACAGATAATAAGGAACCCCGTCATAATATCTTTCGGCATGGAGAAGGCTCTGGCCGTTACCCAGGCCACGACAGGATATGCAACAAAAGAGACAAACACGCCCCAGGCAATAATTTTTACGAATCTGCGCAAGTGCTTCAGCTGTCTAGTATCGAGCTCCATGCCCTGGCCGAAGAAAATCAAACCCACAAGAAAGCCCGTCAAGTCGAGTCTGTCGAGGGACACCCCCGGACCAGGCGCATACATGGACAGGAGCAGCGCAAGGAATATACCTGCGAGCAAAAGATTTTTTTTAGTAAAATGCTCGATATGGGCTACAAAATCATGTGTCGAATTTGATTTTTTAGCATCTGAATGTGTCATGCGGGATTTCAGATTGTTTTTGGAATAGAGCCTGTGGATGAACTTCTATAAGGCTTTTGGTTCGGATCGTTAAAAGTGTATCTCAGCGTCTCATTCTCACAACCGCTGTCGCAAAGGGTTCCGTCGATCTAATATTTAATTTCGGTCAGACTGGGAAAGCGCACTTTTTTATATTTGTTCTGCCTACACAGCCCGTATTCGATAATGGTTTGATTAAATTGCTCGAAATTCGATAAATGAATGCATTATTTAGATCAGTGCAGGAGAGAAAACATCGTAAACGAGTAACTCTTCGACGATATTCGTTATCTTGTGTTTTTTCCCTTTCGGAACTCTGACAATCTGCCCGGGCTCGAGGGAAAATTCCCCAACGCCCTCGACCCACATCACGGCTTTTCCTTTCAATGGATAAAGGATGTCATCCTGCGTATCATGAATGTGCTCGGGGACTTCCTTGCCGACCGGCACGGTCACCAGCATGCAAGTGACGTTCAGATGGTGTTCTTTGGAAGATATCAGGGGTTTTATTGAAATTCCCGGTACGACGGGGTGGGGTGTCCACGGAATGTCTTCAACTTTTCTATTCACTTCCATACGAACCTCCTTGGAAAAATCCGTTAAAAACATCGAAAGATTTACTTAAAATCAATTTGCCATAGGAGCGTTATGCTGTCAATCGACATTTTTCATTCACCCCTCCGAATCAGGGTAAATTCTGCTTTCCCGGGGACGGCCGCGAGGATGGGTCATCTAAAGGTCCGATGTCTTCACCGCCGGTTTATCGGGATCTGGAATACCCTCTCCTCCGGAACGGTTTCCGTTCAACGGTTTCACCCATAAAAAGAAATACGACCACGGCGCCTGCCAGGCACAAGGCGCCATCCACCAGAAACGGCAATCGATACGAAATAATGCCAAGCGTTCCCGCCATCAAGGGGCCGAAGGCGATGCCCAGCCCGAATCCGATGGTGACCAGACTCATCATTCGGCTTCTTCGGCATTCGCTTTCCATATGGGCAAGATCTCCGGCATAGGCCAGGGCGGGCGCCACGATAGCCGCCGCGCCGATTCCCTGAACAAAACGCTCTATACCGAACAATAGCGAAGAAGATGTTTCGCCCAATAAGGCAGTGGCCGGTGCCATCAGAATGAGTCCTCCGACCACCAGCGGTTTGCGGCCCAGACGATCCGACAGGCGACCCAGAGGAACTTGAAATACCAATCGTCCCACCATCAGCGCGCTGAAGACCACGCCGAAACCGAATGCCTGGAAACCCAGCCGGCTGTTGATCTGGTTTTCGAGGGTCGTTACCAAGGTAAAAGCGGTGGCCATAAGAAACGTCGCGATGGTGGCGCTCAAAATCTGCCGATTGATGATTGAAAAATCGATGATCCTGGCGCAGCTTACATCCTCCTGTTTCGGCGGATCATGATATGGGACACCCGCCTGGACAATGATCAGTGCAAGGATGAGGATCGCCGCGCCTGCGTAGAAAGTTGCATTGAAACCGAATGAGTCGCGGAGGAAGCCCCCTAATAGCGGGCCGATTGCCAGTCCCGCCATCCGAAAGGTTGTAAAAAATCCCATGGCGCTGCCCCGCGTTTCCTTTTGGGTGGCGAGCTCCAAAAGCGCCAGGGTGGGGGGAATTTCCATGGCGAGTCCCAATCCCTGAGCAATTCGAAGGCCAAAAAGATCGATGTAGCGGGTAGCAAAAATAAATGCCAGGGTGGTCAGTGCGATCAGCGCAAGACCAACCTGGATAATTTGTTTGTACCGCCCGATCCGATCGCTCAAGGCCGCCATGAAAGGCTGCAGACTTGCGGTGGCAAATCCGTACGCGGAGATCAGAATGCCGATGAGAAAAACCTTGGGCAGCGGGATCAGTTTTTCCGGGAGCTTGTCGACATAGAGAGGAATAATGACATACAGTATACTGTTGCCGATACCGTCGGCCATTCGTGCTACGGAAAGCGAGACGACGGTCAGATTGACGCCAAGGGCATTTCCAATCTTTCCGGTCAAATTCATCTTGCAGCTTGAGCCAGGGCATTTATCAAAGTTGTGTTTCGTTTCAGTATCTCTCAAAATGATGTTTCGATTGCATGACCGTACGGTTATCAGCAACTAACGGACGACTCTGATCTCGGATTGCAACAGGGCGGTCCTAATGCGCAGCTTTCTCACTCAAAAGGTTATAAATTTCCCAATACCGGGTTGTGACCTTATCAAGATTGAAAGTCGGTTCGCCGAGCTCCGTGCCCGCCTCCGATTCAAAGTCCAACAATGATTCATCCGAGCCCATAATCCTTGCCAACAGGATTGCGGCTGATACCTTTAGTTCATCCATAACGATCCTCCTTGCAACATTTGATAAATGATAATAAATATTTGGAAGTGTGGTTTACGTTTCAAAAGCACCATCTTCCACTTAACACCGGAAAAGGCTCGAAAGGCTTGTTCTATGAATAATGAGATATTCCTTATGGGAAGGCAATGACTATAAATTTTACAATTGTGTGAAGTTCAGACAAACTGCTCTCCGAAAAGTAGGCCTTACGGGCCGGAGGCCATCATATGAAAGCCTGCCGGTGATTGTATTGGTAGACATAGAGTAAGAATCGATGGATGAATTGTCAATTGCTCTTTTTCACCCGGCTTTGCCAAATCAGGGCAATCACGGCTTCTACCAAAACAAGCTTGGGGCAAAGATGAGTGTATGATTTCGACGGCGTGATAATAGATGGGCGTCCAATAAGCCTGATCGGCTTGCTTTGCTGTATCGGTTTCGTTTAAAATAGTTTAAGATACAGTTATGACTTATTTCCCTATTAAGCATGCCGTAAGAAACTATGATGATCAATGATTGTTTTATTTCTGCGATTGAGGATTGCAAATGAACTCTCATGAAAATACCCAAAAAGAAAGCGATTCGGCTTATCCGCACCGGGTTCGCATTTGGGATCTGCCGACGCGTGTTTTTCATTGGCTTATCGTGATATTCGTTGTTATTTCATTTGCCACCGGTATGGTGGGCGGCAACTGGATGTCCTATCACCTGAAGAGCGGATTCATTATTTTTACATTGCTGCTTTTTCGGTTGATCTGGGGTTTTTGGGGTGGCCGCTATTCACGTTTTATTTCCTTTGTCCGCGGTCCGGCCGCTGTCATGGGGTATGCAAAAACGTTATTTCGCAAAGATACGCCCAAGATCCTAGGGCATAATCCCATGGGGGGCTGGTCTGTAATGGCGATGCTGGCGGCGCTCGCTGTGCAGGTGGGTACCGGATTATTCGCCAATGATGATATCGCCACTCAAGGGCCGCTCTACGGATGGGTCAGCAAAGCCACCAGTGATTGGCTGACCGGAATCCATGTATTCAACAAAGGCGTGATTATCTTCCTTATCGCCTTGCATATTTCGGCCGTGCTCTTTTACCTATTGATCAAACATGACAATTTGGTCGTTCCCATGGTTACGGGATTGCGGCCATGGCGCGAGCCAGCCCCCTCGTCCAATTATAAAATTTGGCGGGTGGTATTGGCAGCGGCCTTCTCCATCACGGTTGTTTATTGGGTGGTGCTTTGAACCCACCGATATGCTCAGTGGGTTCGCTTCCCCCGCCAAACAATACCTGCCCTCTCGTGCCTTCCATGACAAATGGGTTGGTGGATGTCCGATCCGTCAGCCCTACCTGGCGCGGTAAGCGTCGTGACAGCTTTTGCAGCTTTTGCCGACGTTACCGAACTGTGTCTTGACCGCATTGAAGTCATCACCGGCGGCTGCTTTGACCAGTTTGCGGGTCTCGGTTTCAAGGACTTTTGCCTTGGCCAAGAACTTGTCTTTTTCCTTAAAAGCCGATGGCTTCAACTCTGTTTTGCCTTTGTCGCTGCCGGGGGACATAAACGCCTGCCAAGGTAATGTGGCGAGCATTTCCACGATGGCGGCATTGCGGGAAAATGCTTTTTTTTCGTAAGGCTTTTTGCCCGTCACCACGGCCCCCATCTGAGCCGTATGGTATCCCATGATCGTCATCACTGATTGACGGTACGCGATAGCACTCTCGGGCCTGGTGAATTGCGCATAGGCGATGCCGAAAAACAAAACCCCGACTATCGCGGTAATGAAAAACTTGGATAATTTTTTCATCCTGTCTCCTTTTCGTTTGATGGGTTGCCGAAGCCGAAGATCTTCATCATTTACATCAAAGAAATAAACAACAAAAGCAAATGTGCTTTATTGTTTTACAATCCGCGGCGTATCACAAAGGCCTACCCCTCGCTGCAGCGGATCTCCTTCATGGGAAAAGAAGTTGCTGATAGCATAAAATGAAAAATGAATTGATAAGATTTCCCTAATGGAATGGCGTATATCTAAAAAATTAACAGAGGCGAGATGGATTGTCAATTGCGATTTTTCTTGCAAAACCAACCAGGTGCTTAGCACCCGGTTGCAAGTTGAGACCTTTGCAAAACGCGCCTTTTTGCCCAATCCGCCGGAGGCGGACAAGTTTCTGCGTCTGCCCCGTGAAATGCTTGCCCTGTTAAATCCGTTTTTAACATTTAACCGGGGCGAAGCCTATTTCTCCGGGGTCAACCTCAAATTTTTGCCCGGATATTTCAGTATTCCTAAGAGATTGCCGATATTGATTTAATAACATCCTATAATATTATCTCTTTTGAAAAGGTTCTGTGTGTATAATCGAAGTCTGAAAACAAATATTACTGTTCAGCTGGCGGTGCTGTTATTGATGGCCATGATATTAACCGCGTTTGTCATGGCGATTCTGATGCAGAAGGCCCTTATCAATTCGGAAATGTCAAAAGGACATGCCTTTTTGTTAGGAATTTCAGCCAATAAAAAAATTCATTTTCAATCGAAAAACGCGATCAAGTCTTCGGATTTTCAGGATATTTCCGGCGATATGCTCAACAATATCGGATTTTCAGGCATTTTGTTGATGGATGAAAACCGGAATCTGATTTTTTCAAAGGGCAAAAACCTGAAGATGCAGGGCGAACTCGAGGCGATTACGCGACAGACCATCCAATCAGGGATAAAAACATCCCGATTTACCGGTTCGATCTGGTGGGGCGTGTGGCGGCAGGGACAGGATATGATTATATCGGCGCCCATCATTCGAGAAAGAAAGGTTGTCGGCGCCGGCAGCGTCGCAGTATCCTTAACGGGGACATATAATGTTTTAAAACAAACCCGATATGTATTGTTGATATATGTACTCGTAAATACAATCGTTTTTACCTTTATTGGTTTTTATAGAATTTCGAAAACCATTGCAAAACCGTTGCAGAGACTGGTCAAGAGGGCCGAAGCCTATCAGGATGATAACGAGGTGTTTTTTTTGTCTGAAAATGAAGAGAGCGAATTCAACAAACTTTCCAAGGCATTGAACCGGATGCTTCAACACATCGCCGACGATAAAGAAAAACTCCGGGGCGTCGTGGCATCTCTCGAGGCGGCCAATTTTGACTTAAAAAAAGCCCAAAAAGATATGATCAGGGCTGAGAAATTGGCCTCCGTTGGCAGGTTGTCAGCCGGTATCGCCCATGAAATCGGAAACCCCATCGGTATTATCACCGGCTATCTTGAGTTGCTGAAAAGAAAAGACATCCCAAATGAGGATAGAATAGATTTTATTTTGCGCACAGAGACTGAGATACAGCGCATCGATGCCATTATCCGTCAGCTTTTGGATCTGTCAAGGCCATCGAAAGAAGATGTCAAAGATGTACCGGTACATGCCGTCATTGAAGATGCTATCGGCGCATCCCGTTTTCATCCGCTGATGTCCGATATTGATCTGGATCTCAGGTTGTCTGCTGAAAACGATCGGGTGAAGGGCGACCCCAATCAGTTAAGGCAAGTGTTTTTAAATCTCATGATTAATGCCGCTGATGCCATTTTATCGGCAAATATTGATTCAAAGGGAAAAATATCGATTGTCAGTCAGGTCCAAAAAAATGGTCCCAATGATGCACCGAAAGAAAAAGACATGCTGAAAATAGATTATATCGACAATGGTTCGGGAATTTCCACGGAGAATCTTGCCAATATTTTTGATCCTTTTTTTACCACCAAAGGACCGGGAAAGGGAACCGGTCTTGGTCTTTCGGTCTGTTTTATGATTGTCGAAGCAATGGGAGGCAATATCAAAGCGACCAGTCGAGAAGGCGACGGCGCGACGTTTACGGTGTTCCTGCCGCTGAGTTCTGATGAGAGGTTGGACAATGTATAAAAAATTATCAAAAGATACGCTGCCGGCTCAAAAACGTTTGCTGGTTATCGATGATGAAGAGAATATGCGCCATATGCTGTCTTCGATGCTGAAAAATGACGGTTACCGGGTTGATACGGCATCCAACGGTTCCGAGGCATTGGATATGGTGGATCAGACATTATACGATTTTATACTCTGTGACCTCAGGATGCCGGATATGAGTGGAATGGAATTTTTTGAAACTGCACGGGATAAGCTGTGGGCCAGCACCGTCATCATGATGTCGGCATACGGCAGCATCGATACGGCGGTTGAAGCCGTAAAAAAAGGCGCCTATGACTTCATATCCAAGCCGTTTAAAATAGATGAGGTGCTTTTGACCCTCAAAAAAGCCGAAGAACGCGAGAGTCTGAAGCGAGAAAATCGCTGGTTAAAAGAACGTATTCGAAAGATTCAAGATGATTATCATTTTGGGAACATGGTTGCCAAAAGCAAGTCCATGGAGGTGGTGTTCAAGACCGCAGAGAAAGTCGCTCAATATGACACCACGGTGTTGATTTACGGTGCGAGCGGTACCGGAAAGGAACTAGTCGCAAAGGGAATTCATTTTTCGAGTCCAAGGGCTAAAAATTCATTGGTTCCCGTGAATTGCGGCGGCATCCCCGAGACATTGCTGGAAAGCGAACTTTTCGGGTATCGAAAAGGCGCCTTTACAGGTGCGGACAGCGATAAAAAAGGTCTCTTTGAAGAAGCGAACGGCGGAACGATTTTCCTGGATGAAATCGGAGAGTTGCCATTGTCTTTGCAGGTCAAACTCCTTCGGGTATTGCAGGAAAATGAAATCAGGGCAGTGGGGGATTCAAAAACAAAAAAAATAGATGTTCGCGTCATCGCTGCAACATCCAAACATCTCGAACATGAAGTAAAAAACGGTACATTTCGCGAAGATCTCTTTTTCCGGCTGAATGTGTTGCCGATCCAATTGCCCCCGCTTAAGGATCGGACCGAAGACATACCGATGTTGACCCGGCATTTTATCGACCGTTTCAATATCAGTCTCGGTAAAAACATAAAAGGGATAGCGCCGGCAGCCATGTCCATTTTGCTCAAACATGCCTGGCCGGGGAATGTCAGGGAACTTGAAAATGTTATCGAGAGAGCCGTCATACTTGCCGAAGGGCCGATTCTTGTACCGGAAAACTTTTTCCTTGAGCTGAGTAACGGATCGAAGACCGAAAATATGAATGAATTATTTGGCGGATACTCTCTGAAGATCAACCAGAAGATACTGGAAAAAAGACTCATTACAAAGGCGCTTACGGAAACAAAGGGAAACCGGACCAAAGCCGCCGCTATTCTTGAAATCAGCCATCCCTCCCTTTTGAGTAAGATGAAGTCCTATGGCATTGACCTCTAGCTGGTGTCCATCCGGAAATATCCTGTTTTTGACGAACTCTGTGTCCTATAGATTTATGGAAAAAAATTTCGATGTGTGTGCAAAGAGGTTTTTGTTTGGGCAAAAGCCTGTTAAAATATGACAAAAAGGGAGGAAAAAATTGGAAGACACGGCTGCGATTCAACGCATCCTCAAGGATGTCTATGGTGAAATAAACGGAAAAGCGGCGTTTGATAAGATTTTTCCGATAATTGAGAAATATTCGGATCTGAAAAACCGGGAGGAGACCGATTTTTCAGAAAAGGATGTATTTTTAGTCACCTATGGCGATACATTGAATAAAACCGGAGAAGCTCCCCTGGAAACACTGTGTGATTTTGCCGAAAGCCGGTTTAAAGATGTGTTTTCGACCATCCACATTCTGCCGTTTTTTCCCTATTCTTCGGATGACGGGTTTTCGGTGGTCGATTTTTTCGCGGTGAATCCCGAGCTGGGTGACTGGAAGGACATTCAACGATTGGGGCGCGTGTTTCGGTTGATGTTCGATCTCGTGCTCAATCACGTCTCTTCAAAGAGTGCATGGTTTAAAAACTATCTGGATGAAAAATCCCGGTATGAAGATCTGGCCATCGAGGTCGACCCGTCAACGGATCTGTCGCTGGTGACAAGACCCAGGTCATTGCCGCTTTTGACGCGATTTCACAAAACATCCGGCGATACCGTGTATGTTTGGACCACTTTCAGTGCCGATCAGATCGATCTGAATTATAAGAGCGTGGATGTTCTTGAAAAAATGGTAAACGTCCTGCTTTTTTATATGAAAAAGGGTGCCGCCGTTATTCGACTTGATGCCGTTGCCTATCTTTGGAAAGATATCGGGACCTCCTGCATTCATCTAAGGCAGGCCCATCAAGTGGTTCAACTTTTCCGCAAAATACTGGATCTTGCCGCGCCGGATTCACTTCTGATTACCGAGACCAATGTTCCCCATCAAGAGAATGTGAGTTATTTTGGCGATGGAAAGAATGAAGCACAAATGGTGTATAATTTTACTTTGCCGCCATTACTTTTGTATACGTTTGTTCGGGAGGATGCCGGTGCGCTGTCCCGATGGGCCGAATGTTTACGGATAGATTCTCCGGATAACACATTTTTCAACTTTACAGCTTCCCATGACGGCATCGGCGTAAGGCCGCTGGAAGGGATTCTGGCTCGGGACGAAATCGAAAAACTTATGGGTATCGTAAAGAAAAATGGGGGAGACGTTTCCTATAAAAGAGATCCGGACGGTTCCAACAGCCCGTATGAACTCAATATCACCTATGTCGATGCACTGTTAAACCTCGAAAATAATAACGATCCCTGGCACATACCCAGGTTTCTGGCTTCCCAGGCCATCCAGCTTGTCTTGCCGGGGGTTCCCGCGATATATATTCACAGTATCTTAGGTTCAAGGAACTGGACGGAGGGCGTACGTCGAACCCAAAGCAAAAGAGCCGTCAATCGGGAAAAATTGCGGGTGGATGACGTCTTGTCGCAGCTAAAAGATCCTGAAACGTTTCGTTCCAGGATCTTTTATCCTTTTATCCATATGATCAAAACCAGAAGAGAACAGTCTGCTTTTCATCCAAAGGCGGATTTTGAAATACTTCATATCGATCCAAAGGTGTTTGTCGTTGTCAGACGTTCAATGGCGCAAACGATATATACCGTCACCAATATTTCATCCGGCCGGGTCAACGTGTCGCTGTCGGATGCAAAGGCGCCTTCTTTGATGAAGGACCTCTTTACCGGCGATGATTTCCGAACGGATGCAATAACGCTTGCCCCCTATCAGTTCCTGTGGCTTTCGTGAAGGATGCGAACAAAGGGAGCAATCAGAAGTTCATCCGACCGGAGACCTTTGAAAAACGCCCCTTTTTGCCCAATTTCTGCGTCAGGCTCAAATTTCAATCCTCAAAATACACAATGTATTCCTGCGGTTAAAGTCTTCGCCTTCCTTGAACTTGAACAAAAATGAGCATTTTTCCAAGGTCTCACCGGACGCTTACTGGCCGTTGATTTTGTCTCTTAATTTTCCCGAGCACTTGAAGGTGACAACTTTGCGTTCCTTTAATATCAAGTCGCTGCCGGTTGCAGGATTTCGACCTCTGCGCTCTTTTTTTTTCTTGATACAAAATTTGCCGAATCCCGATATCAGAACGTCTTCACCGTTTTCAAGTGTGCTTTTCATAATTTCCAATAACGTTTCAATGACTTCCACAGATTTTTTCTTGGTAAAACCGAGTTCGTGTATACTTGTGATAATGTCGTTCTTTGTTAATGCCATGGCGCCTCCTCATCGACTAATTCCGTTGTGGATCTTAAACAAAACCTGTGATTTTGAATCTCGTCATTCTTCATTATGTTTCGAGTCACAGCCTTTTTCCGTTTCATTGCCCTCGATCTTTTTAATGATTTTATTAATCCTTGTCATAATTTTATCAATTTCGGCTTTAAGCTTTTCATCCTCCGAATCACTCATTCAATGTCCTCCTTAGGGTAAGCTTATTGTCTATCGGTATGCTAAAATAAACGCGTTTGTCAATACGGTTCAACTAAAAATTGTAATGGATTATATTTTTAACATGTTACGATCAAAAGCCGAACAGATCTCAAGATGCTTTGCATGCGGCCCGCTATTTTTCTTGAAGCAATCCTTCGGCAATATCGAAGTGGTTCCCAATATCATTTCGCAGATCCAGTCGATTTCCGTCTGAATTTTCACGGGGTATGACTCTTATTTTGCCGTTTTCAAAAGCCGCCAATACTTTCCTGCGTAACTGCTCGGCTGTTTTTGCCCTGCTTTGTCCGGGTTTAACGCTGGCGTTGACATTACAATATACCACCCGGCTGCCGTCGGACTTGAAAATTTGATCTTCTTTCGAATATGTCATGGCCGATGGAATCACCTGAATCTTTTTTTTCTTCAGGTAGCCAAAATCGATATCCACAGGCTCTCCTTTGGTACAGGACCAGGGATACCCTTTCTGGTTCTGAGGACCTCCCGGCCCTGTTACCAGCGCCGTGCAGATGGAAATTTGATCCGATCGAATTTCGGGCTGAACGTCTTTCAGGCGGCCTTCAACCGTGGCGCGAATCAAAGCGCCCAGGTTTCGGATTCGTCGAACGATGGGCTGCCACTCGGGTTCCGGCGGACGAATATTGATTTCACAGACGCGAATTCTTGTGGGCATCATATTGTCATCAAAAGATAAAAAGCAACCCGGGTATACCAGGCATGGACGCAGCATATTTTTTTCTCTGAGGGCGGTTACAAACGGCCTGACGATATTTTCGGCAGCCATTTCAATCAGGGCGGGCGTTTCCATGGGATGAGGGGATATGCTGCCCATTCCGCCGGTAATGGGATTGTCTTTGCTGGCCGGTCCCGGGAACCGTTCCGGATAATCCATCGAGGTAGGAAGGATTTGGAAATGTCCGTTTTTGTCGATCAAAATATTCAATGATATCTCGACCCCCGACATTCTCGATTCGACCAAAAGGGGCCATATCGATTTCTTTCCGAATAATCGTTGATAACTTTTTTTATAATCCTTGATCAGCGTATCATAGACCTCTTTGACTTCCCAGGCATTTAAAATGATACGTGATCCCTTTCCCCCTGCGCTGTAAGGATATTTCAGTACGGCGCCCCCGAATCGGTCGATCAGCGACAAACAGGTTTTTAAAACCATTCCATAATCCCGGGCATCGACTTCAACCCACTGATCGGCAACGGGGATATTGTATTCGCGGCAAAGATGTTTGCATGCGATCTTGTCGCCTTCGATAAATGCACTTTTTTGGGTAAATCCTAAGATATGATTTGAAAAACCGGCCGATTCCAGTTCATCAACCAGCCCTTCAAGCAACAGGTCTTCCGGCATCGGCATCACGCAGTCGATGTCTTTTCTTTTTAAGGCATCGATGATTGCGGCGGCATAACCATTTTTGGAGTTGTCGGACGTCGGGATGAAATCCACCGGCCACTTCATGGTGCTTGCAAAAGGCTCCATGGCCGGCATGCCTCGAATAACCAGTCCCTGAAAATCGTTTTGGCTGTGCTCGCTTGTCGATGTGGAGGTTACCAAAGCGCTGAGAAGGGTTCTTCCGTCGGTGCCCGCAAATCCTATTTTATAACTCACGACAGCTCCTTTTTTTGGCTTAAACCGTATCTTGTCGGACCATAAACGCCGGTTGCACTATGATACGAATTGGGTTATACCCATTTGAGAAAAACCTTTTGTTGACGGCAAGAAACAAAAAAGTTTCCAGAATACATAGAAGCTATCTCAAAAAAGTCTTTTCGCCCGATATCGGCGTTGAGCCCTCGTCTCAAGTCCTCGACATACTTGAGTATGCTTGCGGGTTGATCCTCGGCCTCGTCTTGATATCGAACGAAAATCCTAATTTTGAGATAGCTTCTAACGAAAACCCTTAAAAAGGTGGAGCCGACGGGCGGATTCGAACCGCCTACCTGCTGATTACGAATCAGCTGCTCTACCAACTGAGCTACGCCGGCACATTTAAAGGTTATCTACTTTGTTTATGATACAAAATCAAGAAAAAATATCAATACAAAACCTATTTGATACAAACCGTTACAAAGATTGTGAGCGGATCGGCACGGGGTTGTCCGGAGCGGAAAGATCATATTTTGTCAATCGAATATATACACAATTCCGGGTGCCCGTTATTGTTATCACCGCTTCGACCAAGGAAGCGGAAGCCTGTCTTGAGGATCTGGATTTTTTTTTAAATAAGCCTGATTCCCCTCTCATCTATTTCCCGCCGTATAATATTTCACCGTTTAAGTCTTTTTCATATCACAATGAAACCGCCGCCAAAAGAATCCGGTCGCTGTACCAACTCATTGCCGGTGATGTCCCCCCTTTGGTGGTGACGACCTTGCCGGCCGTCATGCAGAAAATTATCCCCAAAACGGAAATCATCAATTATGCCGAACTGGTGATGGTGGGAGAAGATCTCGATCGGGAAAGACTGGTCGCAAAGCTGATATCCGGCGGTTATGAACGAACGGCCATTGTTGAAGAACCCGGAGATTTCAGCATAAGAGGCGGCATCATAGACGTATTTTCTCCGCTCTATCCGGATCCGGTCCGGATAGAGCTGTTCGGTGATACGGTAGAGTCCTTAAGGTTCTTTTCGCCGGTATCTCAGCGAACCATCAAAAACATTTCCGAGGCAATCATATTACCGGCCAGGGAAGCCATTCTCAACGCATCCGACATGAGCCCTGTCAGCAATCGAATCCGGTCGCAGGCATCAAGAATGGAGATCCCGGTCACGCGAGTCAGGGCGTTGATCCATCGAATCAAAAAAGCCGGGGTGTTTTCCGGCATTGAAGGTTTGATTCCTCTGATTTATGCCGATCCGGATTCCTTTTTTAATTATGTGCCTGAAAATGCGTTTTTTATTTTCATGGAACCGGCTGAACTGGAAAATGTGGCCGACCAGACCTTGCGCCTGGCATCCAAAAGTTTTGAGGCGGCCCAAAAGGAAGGGCGTCTGTGCGTCGAACCCGAGCGTATTTTCCTGTCATGGCAGGACGTGAAAGAGATATTGAAAAAGAAAAAGACACTTGCCCTCAAGAAACTTCACGTATCCGATGAAATTTTATCCGACAGCGCGTCTTGTGAATCCGTTCACTTTTCTGTCAAGGATAATGCCGATATCACGCTTGACCTGAAACATCGCCGGGACAAAGATCTTTTTACACCGCTGGCGGACTGGATCAATCGTCACAGGCTGTCCGGGTTTAAAACGGTTGTGGTCTGCAGATCCCGTGCCCAGGGCAAGCGGCTGCTGTCGCTGATGACCCCATATGGCATTTCCTTGAGTCGAATCGATCGATTTTCCGATGCTTATCAGCGCAACGGGCAGTCATTCGTCTGCCTGGGCAGGATTTCCTCGGGATTTGTATGGCCGGCGGAATCCCTGGCCATCATCACGGAGGAAGAAATATTCGGATCCAGGCGCCGGGCTAAATTAAGGCCGGAGACCAAAGCACACGCCCAGTTTTTGGCCTATGAAGATTTAAAAAAAGGGGACCTTGTTGTCCATGTCGATCACGGCATCGGACGATATGACGGTTTGGTTGAACTGACGTTGAACGGATCGAGCAATGATTTTCTGCTGATTATCTATAAAGATGAGGATAAACTCTATTTGCCCGTGGATCGCATGGACATGGTGCAAAAATATATGGGTGTAGACGGCATCACGCCGATTCTCGATAAGATGGGCGGTAAATCATGGGAACGGGTCAAAGAGCGGGTTAAAAAATCGACGGAGAAAATTGCCGGCGAGCTTTTGAAGCTCTATGCCGAGCGAAAAGTCAGAAAAGGCCATGCCTTCATGACCCTGGACAGTGATTTTAAAAATTTTGAAATGGGTTTCCCGTATGAAGAGACCGCTGACCAGCAGAAGGCCATCGAGGACGTGATCGAAGATATGAGATCGGAAACGTCCATGGATCGACTGGTATGCGGTGACGTCGGTTATGGAAAAACAGAAGTAGCCCTGCGCGCTTCGCTGTTGTGCGTCAACGACGGCAAACAGGTTGCCGTATTTGTGCCCACAACGGTGCTTGCGGAACAGCATTTCGCCACATTCAAGGAACGTTATGACGGATATCCCATCAATATCGCATGCCTGAGCCGGTTTCGCTCAATGCGGGAACAGCGCAAGATTATCAATGACCTCAAAACCGGGAAGATCGATATCGTTATCGGAACCCACCGGCTGATACAAAAGGACGTGGTGTTCAAAGATTTGGGGCTTTTGGTCTTGGATGAAGAGCAGCGCTTCGGGGTCAAGCACAAGGAAAAGCTGAAAAAGTTCAAGCGAACCGTCGATGTTCTTGCATTGACCGCCACCCCGATACCCCGAACACTTCACATGTCGCTGATGGGCGTCAGGGATATCAGTATCATCTCGACCCCGCCCGAGCATCGAAAGTCCATCGTCACCTATATCTGTGAATTTAATGACGCCGTCATTTCCGATGCCATCCATCAAGAGCTCGATAGAAACGGTCAGATCTTTTTTGTTCACAATAATATTCATACCATCGAGAAAATGGCAAAGCACCTTAGGGACCTGGTCCCCGAAGCCAGGCTCGATGTGGCTCACGGCCGCATGGATGAGGAGGCGTTGGAACTGGCCATGCTGCGTTTCGTGAACAAGGAGACGGACCTGTTGCTTTGCACCACGATCATCGAATCGGGACTCGATATTTCATCCGCCAATACGATTTTGATCAACCGGGCGGACAGATTCGGGCTTGCTCAGATTTATCAGTTGCGGGGCCGGGTCGGACGCCTGGATGAACAGGCCTATGCATATCTGTTTATCCCCAAAGAAAGCACCTTGGGTAAAGATGCGCAAAAACGGTTGAAGGTTTTAATGGAACACAGCGATCTCGGCTCGGGCTTTCAAATCGCGATGAGCGATTTAAAGATCAGAGGCGGCGGAACGATTTTAGGCGCTTCGCAATCGGGCCATATTGCCGCTGTGGGTTACGACATGTTTCTCAAATTGATGGAAAATTCCATGGCGACCCTGAAGGGGGAAAAGGTTCAGGAACGCCTCGATCCGGAAATCAATATCAACATGCCGGCTATGATTCCCGAGTCCTACATGCCGGATATCGACCAGCGTCTTACGGCCTATCGCCGACTTGCAAAGATGACCGAACTCAAAGACATTGCCGATTTCAAAGCCGAGTTGATCGACAGATTCGGTGCATTGACCGACGAAGCTGCAAATCTTCTTTTAAAAATCATGCTCAGGGTATTGGCCATCAAGGCCGGCGTCAAACGAATCGACCTTAATGACAGCCAGTTGTCGTTTTCTTTTTCGCCCGAGCACCAGAAGAATCCCTCGGGCATCTTGGATATGATTCTTTCCGACCCGGATCGATTCGAATTTACGCCGGATCAGTTGCTGAAAGCCCGGCTGAAAAAGGGAGACGCAACCCGTCTCATCGCCCAAACCAAAAACATCTTGAAAGAAATTATGCAACATGTTAACAGCTAAAAATTTAAACGAGTTATGAGTTTAATTGTGCGCGGTGCACCCAAGAAAATGCAGCGGGTTTTGATAATAAGATATTTTATTAAATTTATTTTATTAATTTGTTTGTTGGGGATTGGATGGTCTATAACAGGATGCGCCGATCGGGAACATAAGCAGCAACAGGAATATCTTATTAAAGTCGGGGACAAAATAATGACCGTCGGTGATTTCAACAAGGCTTTTGAAATCGCAAAAGCGGCTTATTCCTACGACATGCTGCAGAATCCCGAGGCGGTCAGAGAGGTGATGTTGAGCCTGGTCAAACAGATGACCGAAGAGATGATTCTTTTGGAAAGAGCCAAAGAGATCGGCGTCACGGTAACGGCGTCGGAGGTCGAAAAGGCCGCGGCGGATATCAAAAGCGATTATCCGGACCATGAGTTTCAAAATTCGCTGATTGAGAATGCCGTTCCGTATACATCCTGGAAGCAAGCACTGAAGCGGCGTTTGCTCATGAACAAGGTGGTTGCGAAAGACTTGGGAGATGAGATCCATGTCACGCCCGATGACGTGTCGGAATATGAAAAAGCGCATCCGGGAGCGTTTACCGTGACAACGGGTCCTAAAGAAGCAACGGCATCCAAACCTCCTGCTGCGAAAGCCATGGAAACAGATGCGGAAGCAGCGGAAAAAGCCAGACATGATGATGTCGTGAAAATGTTGCGCCGGGAGAAGATGGAAAAAGCATATACTCCCTGGATAGAAGCGCTTAAAAAAAAGTACACCGTCGAAATAAATGAAGCACAGTTGAAGAAAATGACGGATTTGAAGCAAATACGCAAGCATTTGGCTTCCTAAAAAAACGCATATATGGATTTATGAGAATGAAACGCAAAGACATTGGAACCCTGCGAACAAAATCAATGTTTTTCATCATTTTTACGGCCTTTTACTGTTTATGGGGTCAGCCCTTTATGACAAACGCGAAAAGCGCTGAAACCGTCGATCGCATCGTGGCCGTGGTAAATGATGATGTCATTACACTCAATGAACTGAACAAAGTGCTTAAACCTTATATCCAGCAGATTCGAACGTTGGGATATTTGCCGGAAAAAGAGAAACAGATGATTTTCAAAGTGAGAGAAGGTGTGCTCGATCGTCTTATTGATGAAAAAATTGAAGATCAAGAGATAAAGCGCGAAAAGATTGAAATTTCCGAACACCAAATCGACCAGGCCATTGAGCGGATCAAAGAGACACACTATTACACGGATGAAGATCTAAGGGCGGGACTGGCTTCACAAGGTTTGACCATGAAGGAATACCGGAAACAGATCAAAGACCAGATCGCCAGAGCAAAACTCGTCAATCTTAATGTCAAATCAAAAATCGTGATCACCAAAGATGACATCAAGGCATATTATGAAAAACATCTCGATCAGTACGGGGGAAAGCAAAAATATCATCTTCGCAATATTATCATGAGAGTCCCCGAGCTTTCGGATTCGGATAAACGGCTTGAGATTAGAGAGAAAATGGATGGGATTTTGAAAAAATTAAAAGCCGGACAATCTTTTGAAGCCCTTGCAAAAAAATATTCACAATCACCGGCAGCTTCCGACGGCGGGGATCTCGGCTTGTTTGAATTTGATTCTCTGTCGCCGAAGCTTCAAAAGGCCATCAAAAAAATAAAGCCCGGTGAATTCACACCGGTACTCGATACGGACCAGGGGTTTCAAATTTTTTTCCTTGAGAAGATCGTCAAGACCTCTGGAAAACCACTGAAAACGGTTTCATCTGAGATTGAAAATATCCTTTATCATAAAATCACTGATGAAAAATATAGCGAATGGATCCAAAGCATTCGAAAAAAGGCTGTTATTAAAATCATCCAGTAGTTTTGTCCAAATCGTCAAATCGTCAAGTGGTCAGATCGAGGAATCGCCACTCCGGGGACTGAACCATCACAAACCCATCAATCATTTGACCACTTAACCATTTAACTATTTTCGGTATATGAAACGATGTCGAGTTATTCTACGCCTGCGATTATGCTGCGTAAGACGGATTTTGGCGATTATGATTTAATTATTACTTTTTTTACCCTCAAGGAAGGCAAAATAACCGTCATTGCAAAATCCGCCAAAAAAAGCACAAAACGATTCGGCGGAATACTGGAACTTTTTTCGGCATTGGACGTGGTATACGGCACCGGCCGGAGAAAAGGTCTTCCGGTTTTACAGGAGGCTGTCTTAAAACAGCCTTTTCCAAGCATCAGGTCCAGCATGTTAAAAACGGCTTATGCCAGTTACTGGACCGAGCTTATCAACGAATGGATGGAAGACGGCCAGATCGAGGTTCTGCTTTACCAATTGTTTTATCACGTCCTTAAAGAACTCGATGCCGGCGCATCTTCTGAAGGCGCACTTTCCATCCTGTTTCAGATGAGATTTATGAAGATGTTCGGTCTTGCGCCGAATTTGCAAAGATGCGGCATCTGTCGAGTGGATCTGGAGAACATCACGGAAACAACGATGATGTTCAACCTGGCAAAGGGAGGAATTATTTGCGACCGATGTGCCGTGGAAAGTGGTCGGAAATTTGCTTTGACAAAAGGAATCGTCAAACAGCTATTGTGGATCGAGAAGGAAAATTTGGAACAGGCCGCAAGGATCAGGCTTGACTCAGAGGCGATTAAAGTGGGAGAAGAACTGCTGGAGGCCTTTGTTCCCTTCCATTTGGGAAAAGATCTTAAAAGTTTAAAATTTTTGCGGCAAATCAGAAAGTGACCCATGAAAATGCAACCCACAACCCGAAAAAAAAAAGGTTCGAGACGCGCCGTTAAAGATATCCTCGAATCGCATCCGATCCGTGCATCGGCGCCGTGCAGGATCGATATGGGCGGCACCCTGGATATCAGCACGTTTTATTATCCGCTCAGGCATCTTTCCCCTTTAACCGTTAACATCGCCGTCAATTTAAGAACCGTCGTGCGACTTTTTTCATATGATCCGGGCATCGTAAAGATCTCTTCAAAGGGATTTAAAAGTGCCGAATATCCCCTTGAAAAAGTACCTTTTAATCACCCTCTGGGGCTGATGTTCGCCATTGCGGCGTATTTCGGGATTGAAGGGGTCCATATCGATATTGCATCATCTTCTCCGCCGCGCAGTGCTTTAGGGGGGTCTTCTGCGGCGGCGGTGGCACTGATTGCGGCATTTTCTATGATGCTGGGGAAAACGGGCAAGCCGTCGATGTCCAGACGGCAAACCGCCCTGATCGGACACTACCTTGAAGCCAGTGTGGCGGGCGTTCCCTGCGGCATTCAGGATCAGTTGGCGGCCGCCTTTGGCGGCGTGAATGCATGGTGCTGGCCCGGAGACTGCCTGGGTCCCATGTTTCGGAAAAAAGCCCTGGTCAAAAAAAATGACCTGAACAGATTTGAACGCCATCTCTTATTGGCTTACTGTGGTGTTCCCCATGAATCAAAGAATGTCAACGGGAAATGGGTCGAACAGTTTCTTTCCGGAAAGTACCATGGACACTGGGCTGAAATTGTAGTATATACGCAAAAATTTGCCGCAGCGCTAAGAGCGAGCAATATTAAGGATGCCTGTCTTGTCATGAATAAAGAGGTAGCCGTCAGGAAGGAAATGACACCGGAGGTGCTCGATGAGATGGGCGATGCGCTTATCGCGTCTGCCAAGGAAAAACATTGCGGCGCCCGGTTTACCGGTGCGGGTGGCGGCGGGTGTATCTGGGCGCTGGGAGAAATCGAAGACATTGACAGATTAAAAAGTACTTGGGAATCTATTCTTTCCAAAAGAGAAGGTGCCTGTTTGCTCGATTTGAAAATTGATTCACAAGGACTTTTGTATGAGTGAAGGGTACCCTGTGGCTCTGCCTGCCCCATGAAATTCATGTTAATGAGGAGCGAAGCGAATTTTATCGGGGCGATGAATATTTTTTTTAAAAGACCTTTAAAAACAACCCCTAAATATTAATGAGGAAGGAAAAATGAATTTTCAGGATGTGATTATGTCGTTGGAGAAATTCTGGGCGCAAAAGGGATGCGTGGTGGCCCAGCCCTATGATATGGAAGTCGGCGCCGGTACATTTCATCCTACCACGCTTTTAAAGGCACTGGGTCCTGAACCCTGGAATGTCGCTTATGTTCAGCCGTCCAGGCGGCCGACCGACGGCCGGTATGGAGAAAACCCGAACCGGTTGCAGCATTACTACCAGTATCAGGTGATATTGAAGCCGTCTCCCTATGATGTTCAGCAGCTGTATCTTCAGAGCTTGAAAGTGTTGGGTATCGATCCTTTGGAACACGACATCAGGTTCGTGGAAGACGATTGGGAATCTCCCACGTTGGGTGCCGCCGGTCTCGGCTGGGAGGTATGGCTCGACGGCATGGAGATTACCCAGTTTACTTATTTTCAATTGTGCGGGAGTGTCGAGCTGTCCCCTATATCCGTAGAGCTTACGTACGGGCTGGAACGTATTGCCATGTATCTGCAAAAGGTGGACAGCGTGTACGATCTGAAATGGACGGATACGGTAACGTACGGCAATGTCCACCATCAGCAGGAAGTCGAACAGTCAACGTACAATTTTGAAAAGGCGAACGTCAAAATGCTTCTGGAATTTTTCAACCAGTATGAGGCGGAATCCGCACGGATGATTAAAGAAGAATTGGTGCTTCCGGCCTATGAATACTGCCTTAAATGTTCCCATACGTTCAACCTTCTGGATGCGCGGGGCGCCATCAGCGTTGCCGAAAGAACCGGTTATATCGGACGGATAAGAAATCTCGCCAGAGCATGCGCGGAAGGGTACCTGAAGCAAAGAGAAGCCATGGGGTATCCCTTATTGAAGATTGGCGATTGATGATTGTAGATTGATAATTGGTGGTATTGAGCTGTGCTGAATACAATCCATATTGATGCATTGAGAAGATAGAGGTGACTATGAAAAGTTTACTGCTTGAGATCGGAACAGAGGAAATCCCGGCGGGTTATATTGAACCGGCGCTTCAATCCCTGTCGTCGACACTGTTGCAAAAGATGACCGATACCCGTATCGAACATGGCCAAGCCAGGGTTTTCGGCACGCCGAGGCGGCTTGCGGTGGAAGTTCGAGATGTGGCGGACAAACAAAAATCCCTGACCTCCGAAGTGATGGGGCCTCCGGAGAAAGTCGGTTTTGATAGCACCGGCAAACCGACAACGGCGGCCATAAAGTTCGCCGAAAAGGTCGGGGTTTCGGTAAACGCCTTAACCATAAAAGAGACGAACAAAGGCCGTTATGTATGCGCACGGGTTTCCGAGCGGGGACAGGCAGCGCGAACCCTGCTTAAAACCATACTGCCGGAAGTGATTCTGACAACGCCGTTTCCAAAGACCATGAAATGGGCCCAATTGAACATCTTCTTTGCCAGGCCCATCCATTATATCGTGGCCCTTTTTGGAAATCAGATTATTTCCTTTGAACTGGGAGACACAAAGAGCGGGCGGTATTCCTTTGGCCACTATTTTATGCAGCCTGCGAAATTGAGGATTGCCTCACCGGAAGATTACGTCAAAACCTTAAAAGACGCCCATGTGGTGGTCGATTTTGAAGAACGGCGAAAACTGGTGGAAAATGAAATCAACAAAGCGGCAAAAGGCGTCGGTGGCAAGGTGCTGCCCGATGAAGAGCTCATCGATATCAATAAGAACCTGGTGGAATATCCCATTGCCACGGCAGGGAATTTCGATAACGAGTTTCTGGAAATCCCTGCAGAGATTCTGATCACCGCCATGCGTCATCATCAAAAATATTTTGCCGTGGTGGATGACGCCGGCAGTCTCATGTCCAGCTTTATCGCTGTGAACAACACCCGCACAAGAGATATGAATCTGGTCGCCACCGGGCATGAAAGAGTGCTCAGGGCCCGTCTTGCGGATGCGCAGTTCTTTTTCAAAAGCGATGTTCAAGAATCCATGGATGACTGGGTGGAGCGGCTCAAGGGTGTTCTCTTCCAGGCCAAACTGGGGAGCATGTACGAAAAGGTCCAACGGGTTCAAAGAATCGCAGCGTACCTGGCAGATGCCAGCGGCCAGAAACCCACCGTAAAAAAACAGGTGATGCGGGCGGCCTGGCTGTGCAAGGCCGACCTGGTGAGCCAGGTGGTGAACGAATTTCCGAATTTGCAGGGCGTGATGGGAAGAATTTACGCTGCCGTCAAAAAAGAACCCAAAGCCGTGGCAGCCGCCATCGAAGAGCATTACCGGCCGACCTATTCCGGCGGCCCGCTGCCGGAAACGCTGATCGGCGGGCTTCTCGGCATTGCCGACAAGATCGATTCCATTTGTGGATTCTTTTCCGTGGGGCTGGTTCCCACCGGCGCATCAGACCCTTATGCGCTTCGCCGGCAGGGTATCGGCATTATCCAGATCATGAATGACCGGGGCTTTTCATTTTCTTTGAAGAAACTGATTGAAAAGAGCCTGGCCATCTACGGCATCAAAGGCGCAAAAAAAGTCAAAGAGATTGCCGACCTAATCTACACGTTCATCAAAAACCGCATGACCTATCAGCTGGTGGAGGAAGGGTTTTCCAAAGACGTCATCGCGGCGGTAGCCGATGCGGACGCAGATAACGTGCCCAATGTGTTCAATCGCGTGCGTGCGATTCAGGATCTGAAAACCGCCCCGGATTTCGAACCATTGGCTGTTGCCTTCAAACGGGTGGTCAATATCATTAAAAAGGCGGATCTTCCGGCGCGCAAAAAGGTCGATGAAAAACTCTTTGAACACGCATCTGAAAAAGCATTGTATTCGGCCTATAAAAACCTTCAAGGAACGGTGCCGAATCATCTTGACAAAGGACGCTTCGATCAGGCGTTTCGGGAGATCGCCAAACTGCGCGATCCTGTTGATGCCTTTTTCGACGGCGTCATGGTCATGAGCAAAGACAAAAAAATACGCAACAACCGGCTGTCGCTGTTGGCGCTGATTTCGGATCTGTTCGGCCAGTTTGCCGATTTTTCAAAAATTTCGACCTGAGGCTAATCTTAGGAAAGAGGAAATAGAAAACAGGAAAGAGTGTAAGGGAACCGCAGATGAACGCGGATAAACACAGATAGTCTGAAAAAAAGAAATTATAAAGGTGAGAAGGTAAGAAAGTTGGCAAAACTCAGAGGCTCCGACCTTCTGATCTTCTAACTTTCTTATCTTCTAAATGCATTTGTGTCCATTAGGGTTTATCTATTTTCTAAACGACTTAAGGAGTCGTCGAAATGAAAGCGATGGTGTTAAACGAGATCTGCGATCTTGCCAAAAACAAACATCCGCTTCAATTAAAAGACCTGCCCAAGCCGATTCCCAAGGAAAAAGAACTGCTGGTGAAAGTGTCGGTCTGCGGGGTGTGCCACACCGAGCTCGACGAGATCGAGGGGAGAACCCCGCCGTCCCGCTTTCCCATGGTTCTGGGTCACCAGGTAGTGGGACGGGTCGAGGAGACCGGAGCGGGTGCCGGGCGGCATAACACCGGCGACAGGGTAGGGGTGGCCTGGATTTATTCGGCCTGCGGGCACTGTGAATTTTGCAGACAGGGTAAAGAAAATGTCTGCGAAACCTTCAGGGCCACGGGCCGGGATGCATACGGCGGCTATGCGGAATATATGACCGTGCCCGAGTATTTTGCCTACCCCATTCCGGATATGTTTTCAGATGCCCAGGCAGCGCCGCTGTTATGTGCCGGCGCCATCGGCTACCGGTCATTGCGGCTTACCAACATCAAGGACGGACAGAACCTGGGACTCACGGGTTTCGGCGCATCAGCCCATCTGGTCCTTAAAATGATCAACTATAAACACAGCGATGTAAAGGTGTTCGTATTTGCCAGAAGCGAAAGGGAAAGGGATTTCGCCAAAGAGCTCGGAGCAGTCTGGGCCGGGAAAACCGAAGACAAGCCGCCGGAACAACTGGATGCCGTCATCGACACGACGCCGGTGTGGAAGCCTATTGTCGAAGCATTGAACCATTTAAAGCCCGGCGGAAGACTGGTGATCAACGCCATCCGCAAAGAAGACAAAGACAAGGATTACCTGCTGAAACTCAATTACCACGAACATCTCTGGATGGAAAAAGAAATCAAAAGCGTGGCCAATGTCGCACGAAAAGACGTCAGCGAATTCATCCAACTGGCCGCCCAAATCCCCATCCTGCCTGAAATCGAAGAATATCCCCTGGAATCGGCCAATAAAGCCCTGCTCGAACTCAAAGAAAGAAAAATCCGCGGCGCAAAAGTGCTAATGATCGGATAGAGAACAACCGACCCTTTCCTTTACTCCGGTGAGCGCGATGAACCGCATCACATACATGTCTAACGAGATGGTAAGGTCGTGAAATACTGGATAGATCCGATCCGACTTCAAAATAGTGGCGGTTTCAATCGTCTTGAATTAAAACAGATTCGGAGTATAATTGAAGAGAAACAAGAATCCTTTATGGAGGCATGGAATAAATATTTTAGCGGTTGAAATCGAAATCCCGTATGCTGTGGATGTTCGCGCGACCGAGGACAAAGCTGACCATCGATCTCAGTGTCGGTCGCACAACGATATAGTATTCTACCCAAAAAAATGTCGCCCATAAAACGATAAGTTCGATGGGCGACACTATCATTCCCTTGCAAACTTTGGTGCAATTTACTTAGATAAATATCAAATTTATGACTCTTAGTAACCACTTCCGACAATTAAGCCGCTCTTGGTTTTCCTGACATATGTATGTTTTTTCTTTCCTTTCCATTCATAGCTAACCCATACACCTTTAGCAGTCGCTTTGACACATTCTTTATAAACGGGTTCTGCTTTTTCTTTCAGGCTTTGCCCAGCCAATGACGGATGAACCAAGAGCATCCCGTTCTCTTCCATTATAAAAACATAGTGGGGTTTATTTTGTGCTGCACTTTTAAAGTCCCCAGCTGTTTTCCCGCCATCAATAGCTGCAACAATCTTATCTACTTGTTTTTTAATACCAGCTTTATCGGCTGCAAACGCACTTGTTGTCAAACAAAACCCAATAATTAAAACGAAAGTTAAAATTGTAATTCTTTTCATTTGCATCTCCTTTTCTCGGTTTTTCTGTTTACAATCCTATATATTCAATGCAGAGTTTGAATGAATTTAATAATTATCAGCAATTAATGTGCCAGGCCAAACGAACAATATTAACCAACTGTTTTAACAATAAATACAATTTGAGCATATGAATTAAAGGCGGATAAGTGAAGGAATTTCCATACGATAGAAAAAAAGTGAATTGGTATCAATAAAGAGCAAACTTATTGAAAACAAATGACTATTAAGCAGAGGAAATTCCATACATCTGGTATGTCGACATGAGATAATCACCTAAGATCTTGTTATTACTGCAATTAATTCATCGATTGGTGTGGCGGACTAATCTTCCGTCTTCCGGCCGCAGGCTCCTTTTCTCTAATTCCTAATTTCTCTTTCCTATTTTCTAATTCCTGCCTTCCGCCCTCCATCATTTGTAAAATCTCAATCGAGCATATACAAAATCGATAAGGATGATTATGTTTGATAAAATTATTACAAAAAAAGGAAATACAAAAAGATGGCGCGCATTCTTATCATAGACGATGAAGCCCTGATACGAGATCTGCTTAAAAAGATATTAGAACGCGAAGGGTACGAAATCGTAACTGCATCCGGTGGAGAAGAAGGAATAAAGATCCATCGGGAGAATCCGGCAGATCTCATCATCACCGATCTCATTATGCCGGGAAAGGAAGGTATAGAGACCATTATGGAACTTCGTCGCGATTTCAAGGATGTCAAAATCATTGCCATGTCCGGCGGCGGGAGGATCGATCCCGAGACATACCTTCAACTGGCCAAAACCCTGGGCGCCATAAAAACCATTGCCAAACCCTTTGATCGAATAGAATTATTGAAAACAATTCATGAGCTTTTGGAATAAGTACAAGAAGCGGGAGGCAAATCTCTCGAATCAAGGCCAGCCCCGGGAAATAGAGGCGACATCCTATGTTCC
>CAZQAF010000040.1:0-33338 GCA_964591175.1 uncultured Desulfobacteraceae bacterium
CAATCCAGTAACAGCTTTTTAGTGTTCCAGTTGACGATAATAATGGAAAGATCTATTTCATTACCCATTAAATTCTTATCCTTTGAAAAACGAGACGGACAGGAACTATATTATACTTTTTGTTCTGTTTCGAAATACTAAACCCCAATGATCTTCGAAACCGCATCGAACACCTGGTCGACGGAAATCAGGGCCATACAGTCACATGTCGAACATTTCCGCTTGAAACATGGCGCGCACCCCTGGCCGGCAGTGATGACCTGATTTCCTGATCCATAAGGTCCGGTTCTCCAGGGAGCTGTCGGGCCGAAAAGCGCCACCACCGGCGTCCCTACCGCAGCCGCCAGATGCATGGGGCCGGTGTCGGTGGAAACGACAACGTCGGCTTTAGCGTAAAGTGCCGCCAGCATTCTCAAAGTGGTTTCACCCGCAAGATTAACTGCCTGCGCTGTCATGCCCGCCTTGATTCGACATATCGTCGGACGATCTTCAAGGCTGCCGGTAAAAACGATCGCGGCATCATATTGTGCGATAATCTGATCCGCCAATTGCGCGAACTTATCGTTCGACCAGAGCTTTGATTCCCATTTGGCGACCGGGTTTACGACCACAAATCGTCCCGGATTTACCAGGCCGTATCGCCGCAACAGATTATCCACTTTTTGACGATCATGATCCGATATCGCAAGTTTATATTCGATTTGGGGTGTGGGAATCCCCAGGGCATTGAGCAGCATCAGTCCCCGGGTAAGGGCGTGATGTTCCATACTTACGGCCGGAAAACGCTCGTTTAAAAACAGATAGCTGTACTCCATGTGTTCCAGACCTTTGCCAAACCCGATTTTACGTTTTCCCCTGGACAGGGCGATGAGGATACCGCTTTTGAGCAATGCCTGAAAATCGAGTATCATGTCATAATGGGTGTCTCGTAATTCTTTTATAAATCCGTATATCTCTTTTACCGCATTCAAAAACAACGGGCTTTGTAATTCTTTCAACCAGCGCTTTCGTTTTGAAACCAGAACGCGATCCAATGCCGGATGATCTTTGACCAGATCGTATGCCGCTTCTTCTACCAGCCAGGTGATCCGGGCTTCCGGATAGGCCTTCCGAAGGGCATTTAAGGCCGGAAGGGTATGGATAACATCGCCGATGGCGCTCAGCTTGACAATCAAGATATTCACAGCATTTCCTCTACAGCGTCAAAGACCTGATCCACATCAATCTGATCCATGCATTTCAGGTGGCCTTCCGGGCATTCGGATTTCAAACAGGGACTACACGGAACAGCCGCCTGAACCACCCGGCTATGGGAACCCAGCGGGCCGGTGGCAACCGGATTCGTCGAGCCGAATATTGCAACCAGCGGGACATCGAGTGCCGCTGCAACATGCATTAACCCACTATCGTTGGTAATAAAAAGATCGCATTTTTCTATCAAGGCCATGGCTTCACCCAGGCTGGTTTTTCCGGAAAGATCCAATGGCCGATGTCGCATTTTTTCTGAAATCTTCTGACCAAGCGTTTGGTCGCCCGGACCGCCAAAAATAATAACCCGGACGCCTGTAGAGGCATGTATCCGGTCGGCCAGGCGTGCATAGCGATCGGGCGGCCATTGTTTTGCGGGTCCATAGGTGGCGCCGGGGTTGATGCCGATGATTTTGTCGTCAAATGATAAATGCTGTTCCGACAAAATTTTTTCTGCGCGAAATCGATCATTTTGGTTCAGGTTCAGATAAAGACTCCGGTTGTCGTTCTCTATTCCGATTCGATGCAGTATGTTCAAATAATACTCGGTTTGGTGTTTGGTTTTGATCTCGTTCGTGCATGGAACAGCATGGGTCAGCAATAACCGGCGCGCATCCCTGCTATACCCGATGCGAATCGGTATCTTCCCAAGAAATGAAATGAGCGCCGCTTCAAAAGCATTCTGCAAAAGAATGGCGGCATCAAAATCGTATTTTTCCAAATCCCTTGCCAGACGAAACTTGCCGAAGAACCCTTTATGGCGACTTTCGCCGTCATATATCAATAGTCGGTCGATATGGTCGCTCTTTTCAAAAACAGGTGCGACCCAGGGCTTGGCCAAAAGGCTGATATGGGCCTTTGGAAACCCTTTCCGAATCGCCCGCACCGCCGGCGTCGTCATAACGGCGTCTCCGATCCAGTTTGTGGATCGTATCAGAAGCGTTTTGATATTTTTAACATCAATCGGTTTCATTTTTTAATTATAGAACACAGATGACACGGATTTTAAGGATTTACACAGATTATTCAATCAATCTATTATCCGTGAAAGATCTGTGAAATCTGTGCAATCTGTGTCCTATTGATCAGTTTTTCTAGGCCACGGTTGATACGGCTTTGTCTTCCAGCGTTGGTGAATCCAGAACCATTGATCCGGATAGCGATGGATAACATTTTCGATGATCTTGTTATATTCCCGGGTGTTAACCTCGATATCTTTTTGCCTGTCTCCTGTTTTAAGGGTGGAAATTTCAGGCCCGAATTCGGCCCTGAAGCCTTTCTTTTCTCGGATCATAAAGCACGGAACCACCGGTGCCCCTGTTTTCAGGGCTAAAAGCGCCAAGCCTTTGTTGGTACAAGCGCGGTGTCCCATAAAATCGACAAAAACGCCTTCATACCAGTCTACATTCTGATCCATCAACAACGCCACCATCTCTCCCCGATTAAGGCATCTGATAATGGTGCGAAATGACCGTTGCTTTGGAATGATTTTTCCGCCGTATCGGGTTCTTAAATTGAAAATAAAAAGATCCAGAGGTTTAAAATCCAGTGGGCGAACCACAATATTGATAGGAAACTGAATCATGGCAGCAATGATGGTCAAAAGCTCCCAGTTCCCAAAATGAGCCGTCAGCGCCAAGACACCCTTTCCCTTTTCATAGGCATTTTGGATATGATGATAGCCGTCGATCCTAAAATGTTCGGTGAAATGGCTATCCTTCAGCTGCAAAGACCAGCCGATCTCAAAAACAACCTGCATGAGGTTGATAAATACCTGCCGCGCGATTTTTTTTATCTCTTGAGGCTGTTTTTGAAACCCGAAAGCATATGTCAGGTTACCCATCGCAATATCGCGATGTTTTTTGTCGACACAAAACAACATCTCGCCCATAATATCGGCCATTTTTGCGGTCCATGCCCTCGGGAGACGGCCGAGCAATTTGAACAGGCTCTCAAAAAAATCCGCCGCAATTATTTCAGAATAACGCATCATCCCTTTTATTTTAGCCCTCGGAGTGTTTTTCTAAATTGTTGCTTCATGGAGCGACCTTAAAAAAACTCCCTGACCCATCAGATATTTCGTTCCCATCTTTTGGCATGCTTTAAAAACACATACCAGGATGAATTCATCGCAATAATCAATCCGGGCACGCCATCCAACATACCGAGTTTCCAAACATAACATTCCAAAAATTTAATGACGGCATGGCCTGCGCCGGCAATAACAAATCCGCTGCCGGCCGGGGTGCATCCTTTTGCATAAATGTCGGAGAATCGATTAATGGTCTTTACATGATCTTCAATGTCCCGGTAAACATGATGAAGAATCGGATTTTTAAGTCTGACGGCCTTCCCGTCAATGGCGAGCTTGTCGTGAGGATTCACCCCCTTCCATGTCCCTTTTCCCCGTCGAACCAGGCGAACCTTGCGGTCCGGATACCATCCGCCATGCTTGATCCACCGTCCAAGATACTTAGACAATCTGGGCATGGAAAAGCCGGACACATTTGAGTCGGCATTTTTTACGGCTTCAAGGATCTCTTGAATAAGTGCCTCAGATACCATTTCATCTGCGTCAAGACTTAAGATCCACTCATTTTTTGTTGATTCCAGCGCAAATTGTTTCTGAGCGACATGCCCCGGCCACGCGTTGAATATAACTTTTGCACCCATTTCCCGGCACAGATCCTGCGTTCCATCGGTGCTCCCGGAATCGACCACAACCACTTCATCGGCAAAGTCGACACTTTTCAGCAAATCGCCAATTCGATCCACCTCGTTTTTTGCGATGACGGCAACGGATATTGCAGGCGTTTTCATATCAAAAGATCTCTTTTGGGTTCGGATTCAGGGGATGTGCTCCTCTGAATCCCTCCTTTTTCTTTGCAACTTGCATGTGATGACTTAAATCTTTTCCTTTAATTCTTTGAGCCAATCTCTGATAAAATCATTAAATCTTTCCGCATCGGCATCGAATTCTATTTCAATGCCGATAACATAAAGATCATGAGGCCAGGCAATTTTGCGGGCGATCCGGACATAATCTTTTTCGGTGGTAACGAGACAGTCCGACATGCTTTTTTGGGATGACGTCAATATATTTTTTAGATCGCTGTCTGAATATGAATGATGATCGGAAAATTCAAAATGGCCCGCCACGTTACATTCAAGACTTTTAAGGGTTCGGCGAAAATTATGATTATCCGCCAAACCGGAAAAGGCAAAGACGGTACGTCCTTTTATACAATCACGGTTTTGCCTTGAAACCGCTTTGATATGTTTCTTTCCGTTAATGATTTTATAAACTATCGGTCTATGAAAAGCATGAAAGATCGGTTTTTTCCTTTCATGAAAGCGAAACCTCTGTAATAACGACGTCATTTCTTTATGGTTCACCATATCGGCTCTTGTCAATACAATCGCATCTGCACAACATAGCGCTGAAGCAGGTTCTCGCATCATCCCCCTGGGCAGCAGGTGACCATTGCCGAAAGGTCTGCGGCAATCGAGCAGCACGAGATCCAGGTCCCGCTCAAGCTTTAAATGTTGAAATCCATCGTCAAGCACAAGAATATCCGGCGCAAATTTCCCAATGGCCAACCTGCCGGCCTTAAACCTGTTTTTTCCCACAATGATAGGCACATCCTTTAATCTTTCAGCCATCAGATAGGGTTCATCGCCGGCGATTTCAGGCGCCATCAACAGGGTTTTCCCGTCACTGACAATGCCGCCCATTGTTTCCGCCTTGCCTTTATATCCGCGGCTGACAACCGCAACATTGTATCCCAAAGCGCTTACAACATTGGCGACATAAATCGTCATAGGCGTCTTTCCGGTTCCACCGACGGTAATGTTTCCGATGGAAATTACCGGTCGTGAAAGTTTTTTCGATTTAAAAACAGATTTTTTGTAAAAAGTGCGTCTTAACTTTACAACGCCGCCATATACTTTTGAGGCCATGGATAACAACGATAAAAAACAACCGTTTCCGTTGTTGTCGTCGCTCATAATAACGCTTTCGATCTTTTTTTTAATACGGATCATAACGCTCTTTCAGAAAATCCACCTGCAGAGCGGATGGTATTGACTTCGCCCAGAGGCATGAAATACTCGGGTGCCATGGCAAAATTCGAAATCCGAATATCGAAATACGAAACAAATTCGAATATCAAATTACCCAATGACTAAAAAAAAGATTACATTGGCGACCTCGAGCACCGCTACGGTTTGGAACATTTGAATTTTTGTCATTGATTATTGTTTCGGATTTCGTATTTCGTGCTTCTGATTTAATGTTATTCCCTTAAGACAGGGCCACTCAGCTCTGACAATGCTCTGAGGGAATAGATTTCAATGTTTAACTAAAGATAACCTTTTATCACCTTCATCGTCTTTTCAACAGCCCCTTTATTGGCGGTAAAAATGCCCAAGGCGTTCTTTCCCATATCCAAGGCTTTATTATCATCTTCTATAAGTGAGACCACAGCATCGTAAAGATCTTCTGCATCTTTAACGCAAACCGCGCCTTCGGCTTTCAAAAGCATGCCGGATATGTCGGCAAAATCGCTCATATCCTCCCCAAAAAGGATCGGCTTTGAAAATGCCGCCGGTTCAAGGGGGTTGTGTCCACCGCATTTCACCAGACTGCCGCCGATAAATGCGATGTCAGAAACAGCATAAATCTTTTTTAAAAGACCCATGGCATCGATGATAATCACATCGAATTTTTTGTCCGTAAATATTTTATTAATTTCTTTCATGAGACCGACCGAAAATCCGGCGGAATTAAACATGCGAAATATTGAACCCGAGCGGTCGGGATTTCGAGGGGCCACAATGAGCAGCAAATCGCCGTTATGGCGTTTTAATCGCGTATAGGCTTTCAGCAATATCTCTTCTTCTCCCGGATGAGTGCTTCCTGCCAAAAGCACCTTTTGCGCAGGTTGAATATTCATGGATCGTTTTAATTTTTCTATATCCTCTAAGCCGAGAGTTTGATGCGCTTCATCAAACTTGATGTTACCGGTGACGGTAATGCGATCTTTGGGAACGCCGAGCCGGCGAAAACGTTCGGCGTCTTCTGACGATTGCGCGCAAATATGAACAAAATTTAAAAAAACCTGCTTCGTAAAAAAGCCAAGACGCTTGTATCCGTTAAATGATGCTTTTGACAGTCTTGAATTCACCAGGAGCACAGATGCCCGGCGCTTTTTCATTTCAAAAAGAAAATTGGGCCATATGTCCGTCTCAACGATGACCACAACTTCAGGAGCAATTTTTTGGGTGATCCGGCGGACTGAAAAGGCGAGATCATAAGGGAAATAAAATATGCTCTCGACATTACCGGTTAAGTGCTGAGTGGCTATCTCATAACCGGTTTTTGTCGAAGCGGAAAATACAAGATGAGAAACGGCCGAACATTCATTTAACATTTTCACAAGGGGAATGGCGGAAAGTACCTCCCCGACCGAAAGCCCATGCACCCACACACGCTTTTTTATGGACATTTCGGAATTTTCTCGCATAACTTCCGGCGGCAACCGTATCAATCCCAATCGTTGAAAAACCGTTTTTCGCCGCTTGTCCGATATCAACACCAAGGGAATTATCAGCGGCAATCCCAAAGTCACAATGATAAAAAATGCAATGTTGTAAAGTAATATCATGCATAACCCTTTAATCGGCGTTCAATAAAGTCAGTGCTCCGAAACAGAAAAATGCGATATTTGCGGTCCAAGCGGCAACCACCGGCGGAAGCATCTCACCGTATCCGAGGGACAAGCAAAAACTATAAAAAATCCAGTAAATAAACGCCGTACCGATACCGTATGCAATGACGACAGGCATGCCTTCTTTCATTTTCCCTCTGGTTGAAAGACCGGTCCCGACCATACACATAATGATGCAAATAAACGGAAAGGCGATCTTGGCATCAAGATCCACCTTATATATCGTTGCATCGTATCCTTCTCTTTCGATTTTCCGAATATAGGAAAGAAGTTCTCCGAACGTCATTTCGTCTGATTCTTTAGTTACCCGGTTTAAATCTTGAGGGGAAAAATTAAGGTTTTCAACCTTGTCTTTATGAAATGTAATATTGTATTTTCCATCTTTTGCATCAAGATTCTGTTCCATTAATCCATGCAACACCCACTTTCCTTTTTCAAATACGCCGTTCTCGGCGTCTATCCTTCGAACAAGCCTGAAATTTTTATCGAACTTATAATCGGTTACGCCAAAGATGGCCCTGTTTTTCGGATTAAAAAATTTTATATTTGTAATGCGGTGATCGCCCTTAATCCAAATATTTTTTTCCTTGGTTATCATCGTCGATTCTTTGCGGACGTCTTTCAACCAGATCTCGTTAAACCTTGACATCGTGATGGGAACAATGCTGTCCGTTAAAATAAAAAGCATAACGCTCGCAAGACAACCCATGATAAAAACCGGCTTGAACAGATAAAAGATCCGAATCCCACTGCTTTTTAAGGCCACGATCTCATTATTGCGTGCCATAAGGCTGAAAACAATGAGAACAGACATCAGGATACAAATGGGAATGATCTGGGCAACGACAAACGGTATTTCCAAGGTGAAAAAGTATAACATCTTAAACACCGGAATACCGGCTTCCATAAAGTCATCGACCTTTTCAAAAAAATCAACAGCCAGATATATGCCCACGACAAATGCCAGAACGATACCGAAATATTTTGTAATTTGAATCGTTATATATTTGTAGATTATGGTCATTTTTTCTGGTGTTTTCGTGATGACGGCTTGAGTTTCATTTTGAAAAACCTGAAGGCAAACTTGATTTTTACAGGACGGTCATCGTTAGTCCTGACAAGGAGAAACACTCCGAGGCCGCCCATAACAACATTCGGAACCCACATCCCGACAGACGGCGGATACATGCCGGCCTCTCCAAAAACTGACCCGGCGGACAACATGAGATAGTAAATCAAAAAGAATATCATACCCATTCCCAAACCCGTAGAGCGCTTGGCGGATTCTGAGTGAACTCCCAATGGAACAGCCAGAATACCCAGCGAAAGGCATGCAAAAGGAATCGAAAACTTTTTGTATAATTCAATCAATGCCGAGTAATACTGCTCATTTTTTTTCGGAAAGGTTTTTAAATATTCTTTCAGCTCACCGAAACTCATTTCATCTTCGTTTTTGGGTCCGCTGTTTGACGCCGTCAATGTTTTTTTAATGTCAAGATTGACGTCATACGTATCGAAATTGATTGAATGGGCGGATTTGTTTTTTAGATCTACCTGATTGATGGCGCCGTTATAAAGTCTTAGGTGAATCTCAAGTTTATCCGGTTCACTGATCAGCTTTCCTTTTGGCGCCATTACAGTGCTGACAATATTTTGGGATCGTTTGTCTTCAATGAAAACATCCTTTAAAATTTTATTCTTTAAATCTATGTTATTGATGTACAGCATGACATCCTTGAAACTGTCATTGAAGGTGCGTTCTTTAAGACCGGCATCGACATGAGATGCAGCAACGCGATACGTCAGCCTTTTCATGGAAAGCGTTCCCCACGGCATGCCATAAAGCGTCATAATGCATGCCATTGCCACACCCATGGCGCAAAACAACAAAACAGGAGGAACCAGGCCATAGATACCGACACCGCCTGCTTTGAGAGCGACAAGTTCTTTATCGCTCGATAATCGAAGAAACGTCAACAAGACAGCCATCATCACCGACATGGGAATTACAAAGGATAAAAAACGGGGAGTAGAATAGAGAAGTATTAACAGCACCGACGTCACGCTGATTTTATAGTTGACGATCAGTTTGGTGATGTCGAGAATTTTTGTCATCAGAAATATAAACGTAAAAAACACCGTATTGATGACAAATGGCAACATCATCTCTTTGAGAAGATATCTATTTATAATGGAATTAATTTTCATTTCAGGCGGGTGAGGGAAAATTACCGGGATTGCACTTTTTTGTCATAGCCATTGCTGTATTGCATCTGATAGAGTTTGAAAAATTCTCCTCTCATGGGAATCAGCTCTTCCTGTTTGCCCTCTTCGACGATACAGCCGTCAACAATCACAACAATCCTGTCGGCATAATCGATGGTCGAAAGCCTGTGGGCAATAACAAATGTCGTACGCCCTTTCATCAAATTCTCAAGAGCCTTTTGAACGAGCATTTCCGATTCCGTATCCAGTGAAGATGTTGCTTCATCAAGAATCAATATAGGGGCATCTTTAAGCAGTGCCCGGGCGATGCATATCCTCTGTTTTTCTCCCCCGGACAACCGTCCGCCCAGCTCCCCTATACTTGTGTCAAACTTGTTTGGAAAAGCCTGTATAAAATCATATGCATAGGCAGCCTCTGCCGCCGCCACGATGGCTTTATCCGTCGCATCCTGTTTGCCGTAGGCGATATTATTCCGTACACTGTCGTTAAACAGAATCGGTTCCTGCGTTACGATGCCCATCTGATCGCGCAATGAAGATAACGAGGCATCCCGAATATCCAAACCATCGATCCTGATCGCCCCCCGAGTCACATCATAAAATCTGGGGATCAGATTAACCAAAGATGTTTTGCCGCCGCCGCTCATGCCGACCAGCGCCAGAATTTCACCGGCGTTGACATCCAGATTGATGTCTTTGAGCACCATTACATCATCATATTTAAAATAAACATTTTCGAAAGTCACCCGATGCGGCCGCCGATCAATTTTTGCGGGATTCTTTTTCTCTTTGATATCCGATTCCGTTTCTATGATGTCAAAGATTCTGTCCGCCGCGGCAAGACCCTGTTGTACCGCGTTGTTGAGACCGCTCAGCTTTTTTACAGGATCATACAGCATCAGAACAGCGGCCATGAACGAAAAAAAAGTCCCTGCCGTTGAACTTCCCGTAATAACTTTATAGCCTCCGTACCAAATGATGAAAGCGATCCCCAACCCACCCAAAAACTCCATGATGGGAGAAGATAAAGACCTCGCAACCACGGCCCTCATCTCCAGTTTGAACAGATCGAGAGCCATATCAAAAAACCGCTTTTTTTCATAAGATTCCATGCCGAACGCCTTGACAATTTTATTGCCGGCAAATGTTTCATGCAAAAAAGAATTCAGATCCGCCATAGCTTCCTGGCATCCGGTGCTGATCCGGCGGACCCTTTTCCCGAATTCGACGACAGGGAAAAAAGCGATGGGTAACACAATAAACGCAAAAAGCGCCATTTTCCAATCACGATAAAAAATAACAAATGTCAAGCCAATGACGGTAAAACTGTCTTTTAAAGATCCGGTGACGGCCGTCGAAACCATGGTCTTGATTATATTCACATCATTGGTAATTCGCGACATCAGAACACCGGTCTTTTCCCTGTGAAAAAAAGAGATGGGGAGGTCTTGAATGCGGTCATAAAGATCGTTTCTTAAGTGCTGAATGATACTCTCACCGACATAATTCATTAAATAATCCTGACCGTACATTCCCAAACCCCGCAATAAATAGATGACGACAACGGCCGCGGGAATAATCTTGAGCATTGTGAGGTTTTTGTTGAAAAATATGTCGTCCAGTACGGGTTTGACTAAAAATGCCGTAGCGGAACTTGCCGCTGCAATAACCAACATACACAGCATCGCCAGAAAGAGTTTGAACCTGTTTTCCTTGATCAGAAAAAGTATGTGTTTATGCCTGTCTTTTAATTTTATTTTAAACATATTCCAACTAAAGATTTTTGTTCAGGGTTCACCGTTCAAGGTTCAAGGTTATAAAGACGTTCCGTTACGGTTCATTGCCGAGCCCCGAACCGGTTAACCCGGAGGTTGTTATCATTTGTGCTTATTCGTGTTTATCTGTGGTTCCCCTGCTCTCTTTCCTCTTTTCTCTTTCCTATTTCCTGTTTCTTCCACTGATTTCTGGCATATTCACCTTCCGAGCATGCCAAAGGCGATATCTGCCACGCGTTCCGATGCTCCCGGTCCCCCCAGCTTGTTCCTGATATTCAACAGTTCGAGGCCTAACGTTTTAAGGCCTGACGGATCGCTCAGCATCCTGAATACTGTGTTCGCTATTTGGTCTGGAGATGCCGCTTTTTGAATCAACTCGGGTACAATTTCCTTTCCTGCGATGAGATTCACCAATCCGATGTGTTTCACCTGTATCATGTTTTTTCCCAAAAAATAACTCACCGGAGAAACTTTGTAAATGATAACCATCGGCGTACCTGAAATTGCCGCTTCCAACGTTACGGTCCCGGAAGCCGCAATGACGATTCTGCTCTTTTCAAATATGCTTCTCACATTCTCTGAGATAATTTCAAAAGCAGCCGCTCCGTTGAATTTTCCGACAATATCTTCTATGTACTTTTCTTCAACATCGGGTGACAGCGAAATGATGAACTTCACGGGTTTGATCTTCTGACACAGTATGCGAGCGGCATCGAGCATTACCGGCAGATGTCTATCAATCTCTCCATGGCGGGATCCCGGAAGAAGACCGATAACGGGGATATCATCCAGCCACTTTTTCTCAAGCGCTTCTTTTGGCGGCAGATTGTTTTCCAATAGCGGATGCCCCACAAACGTAACCGGAATATGCTGTGTTTTATAAAAATCCTCTTCAAAGGGCAAAATTACGGCCATGTGATCCACAAGCTCGACGATCTTCTTCATGCGGCCGGGCCTCCACGCCCATATCTGCGGACTGATATAGTACAATATTGGGATTTTGTTTTTTTTAGCAGTTGCCGCAACATGAAGATTAAAATCTGGAAAATCAATTAATATCAACAGATCCGGAGGCGCTGTTTTAAGGGTTTTTTTAACCATTCGGAGACTTTTTAGAATCCCGGCAGTCTTTGAGAATACTTCCGTGATCCCCACGACGGAAATTTCAGAAGCATCGATCAGGATGTCAACGCCGGTTTCTTTGAGTGCGCGACCGCCGATACCGCAGAAAACAAGCTCTTTGTTCCGTTTCTGCATGGCGCTGACGAGTTTTGCGCCGTGCAGATCACCGGAAGTCTCACCGGCAATAATCATGATACGGCTCTTTTTTGAGGAATGGTCCATAACAAAAATTCTGGCTCTCTGGGCCAGGCACTGGTCATCCCCAGAGCGGATTTGATTAGTCGTATGTTTATCGACCGATTGAAATCACAAATTACAAATTCGAAATATCAAACAAATCCCAATATTCAAAATTCGAAACTCCAAACAATATTTCTTTCTCAAATATTTCGGTCATTGGATTTTGGAATTTGAGATTAACCCGCCTGAGGCGGGTTAATTTGTAATTTGGTGCCTGGAATTTGTGGTTTTAGACCCAAAATACCAAGGCAGGGCCATTTTCTCTGAACTGACCCAAGGGGCAATATTTCAATGACGGATTAAACCATTTATAAAAACTTTCGGACGCCTTCATTGATCTGATCCATAACATTCAAAGCGATTTTCAGGGCATCACGTCCCATCTGAGCCGTAACTTCAGGAATTTTGCGATGAATGACGGCATTGACAAAAGAGGCCAACTCATTTTCCAGGGCATCACCGGTTTCAAAACTCATCTTTTTGATATCCATGCCGGGTATCAGCCCGTTATTATGAGGCTTATTCTGCTGAATCGCCGTTATCTCATTTTTTGAAAAATCGACCGAGACATAAGCATCTCTTTGAAACAGTCTGATTTTCCTTTCATTTTTGGTTGATATCCGACTGGCGGTTACATTGGCCACACATCCGCTCTCAAATTCGAGACGGGCGTTTGCGATATCAACATGTTCAGACACGACAGGCACCCCCGACGCATGGATAGCGCTTATTCCGGATCTGACAAAGTTCAAAATAAGATCTATGTCATGGATCATCAGATCCAAAACAACGCTGACATCGGTGCTGCGTCCCTTAAAAACACTCAACCGGTGAGATTCAATGAACATCGGCTGTTTCACAATATCTTTCAGCGCTACGATCGCCGGATTAAACCGTTCGAGATGTCCGACCTGTATCATCAGATTATTGGACTCGGCCAGACGAATCAGTTCATCAGCTTCTTCAATGGTCACCGTAATCGGCTTTTCTATCAAGATATCGATATTGTTATGCAAGAAATCTTTGGCAATGACAAAGTGAGACCGTGTCGGCACCGCGATACTGACGGCGTCGACCTTCCCAAATAACGCTTGATGCGTTGTATATGCCGTTGTATTTACCTTTCCGGCTACCGTTTCCGCCCTGGATTTATTAATATCAACAATGCCTACCAATTCAACATCGGTCATCCGGGCATATTTTTCAGCATGAAATTTCCCCAAGTATCCGACACCGACAACGCCGACTCGTTGTTTTTTCATCATGTTACCCATCTATTGCAACAATGGTAATACCGAACTCATCCGCCAAATCGATCATCTCGTTCCGGTCAAAAACAACCGCCTTGCCGGCTTCAATACCCAAAACTTTCGCACCTGCTTCATGCATGGTTCTAATGGTCTGAGCGCCGACAGCAGGAATGTCAAACCGTGTGTCCTGATGAGGCTTACATACCTTAACGACAACGGCGGTACCTTTGCCGAGTTTTCCGCCACGATTTATGGTCGCATCTGTTCCGTCTATGGCTTCGACCGCCAGAACGGAACCGCCGCCGACCACGACGCATTGTCCGATATCAAGGCGTCCGATCTCTTTTGCCAGTTTCCAGCCGATGTCCAGATCCTTTTTCTCAGACCGGGACGGTTGCCTTTTTGTCCAGCAGCCCGGCTGGGCCAACAGTTCCGGCATTAAAAATGTTGACGATTCTATTTGAATCCCCTCGTCTTCAAGAATTCTCACGAACTTTCTCAATACGCCATCGTCATGGGTATGCCGCATCCCGGAAATGAGTGAAATGGCTTTGGCGTCGGGCCTGACATCAACGAACATTTTTGTCTTGGTGATGCCGCCGACAAGAGCGGCCTGATTGACATTGTTTTTTTTAAAAAATTTAATAATGCGCTTCAGTTGACCAATATAGATCCATTCTATGGTGTCCACATGATCGTTCAAATCCGGATCGGTCTCATTTTTATGGGCAATGGCAAAAACACGAAATCCTTTTGCTTTTGCCGCTCTTGAAAAAAGAATGGGAAATTGTCCGTTCCCCGCTATGAGTCCCAATCGCATGATGAGAAGTTACCGCGTAATACCTCTCTGTGAAGATTTAATAAACCGAATCAATTCGATGACTTCTGGAACCTGGTCGACCTCCGCCCGGACTCTTTCTATGGCCTCATTCAGGGTCAGACCGAATCTGAAGATAATTCTGTATGCCTTTTTCAACAAAGATAATGTCTCTTGCGTAAAACTATGGCGTTTCAGCCCCACGCTGTTCAGCCCATGCAGCTTTGCCCTGTCACCGGCTGCGATAACATAGGGGGGGATATCTTTAACCACCGCCGATTTTCCACCGATATAAGCATACTTGCCGATCCTGACAAATTGATGGATCGCCACCAACCCCCCTACGGTCACAAAATCTTCGATGACGATATGCCCTGCAAGGGTTGCATTGTTTGCCAAAATAACCTTTTGGCCGGTTTTGCAGTCATGGGCGATATGAACATACGCCATGAGAAAATTATTTTCACCCACCTCCGTTATACCACCGCCGAATCCGGTGCCTCTGTTAATGGTAACAAACTCTCGGACAACTGTCCCGCGGCCTATGCTGACGTGGGTTTCTTCGCCTTCAAATCTTAATGCCTGGGGCACTGCGCCGATGGAGGCATATTGAAAAATTTGACAATCCGGGCCGATGTCGACAAAGGGCTGAATGACGACATGGGGGCCGATAACCGTTCCGGACCCGATCCGAACATTTGCGCCAACCATAGAATACGCGCCAATATTGACATTTTCTTCTATTTCCGCCTTGGAATCGATGATTGCCGTCGAATGTATCATTCTCTTTCTCCAAATGTGGCCATCAGCTCAGCTTCAGCCACTATCTTTTTTTCAACACAAGCGATCCCGGCCATTTTAAACACTTTTCCCCGTCGTTTAAGAAACGTTATCTCGAATATCAACTGATCTCCCGGTGTAACAGGTTTACGAAATTTGACCTTGTCCATTCCCATAAAAAAAATCAGTGGGTCACGAAGTTCCTTGTCAAGGGATTTGGCAGCCAACACAGCACCTGCCTGTGCCATGGCCTCTATAATCAATACACCGGGCATGATCGGGCTTTCAGGAAAATGTCCCTGGAAAAACGGTTCATTGATGGTGACATTTTTAAGGGCGACAATTTTCTCACGGGGCAGAATCTCCAAGATGCGATCGATCATAATAAAGGGGTATCGATGAGGTATCAACTTCATGATTCCCTGAATATCCAAAATCTTATCCGCTTTATTATCTTTTGTTGCGTTCATTCTGTTTTTCTTCAACCTCCTCTAATCTCCGTTCCATCTCGGACAGTTTTTTTGCAAGTTCCGGAAGCTTGGGAAGGAGCCTTTGCATTCTTAACCATTGCCGATGCGGAATTGCAGAGGATCCGGACACTGTTTCTCCGTCAGGTACGGATTTCGCCACCCCGGCCTGCGGTCCGATAACGGCACGGTTCCCAATACTCAGATGTCCCGAAATGCCTGCCTGTCCCGCCAAGATAGCATTTTTCCCAATGGTAACGCTCCCGGATATTCCGACCTGCCCGACAAGCAACGTATTCTCACCCACTGTCACATTATGCGCAATATGGACCAGGTTGTCAGTCTTGACACCGCTCTGAATCCAAGTTTTCCCGAATGTTGCCCTGTCGATGGCGTTTTGAGCGCCAATTTCAACATCGTTGTCGATTTTTACAATACCCAGATGAGGAATTTTGCAATAATTGTCGCCTTCAGGCACAAAACCGAAACCATCGCTCCCGACAACCGTGCCGGCATGAATGGTCACTCGATTTCCAATGATGCACCGTTCAAGAATGGTTACGTTGGGATAGATCCGGACATCATCGCCAATAACAACGTTGTCGCCGATAACGACGCTTGAATGAATCGTGACGCGATGACCAAAGGTGACATTGTCTCCGATCACGGCAAAGGGCGCTATGGATGCATCTTCTCCGCAAAAAAAGGTTTTTCCGATATAAGCGTCCGGGCTTATGCCGAAACTTGGTTTGGCAGCGGGATAAAAAAGGTTTAAAACCTTTATAAATGCCAGTTGCGGATTGTCTACCTGTACGATGATTTTCGTTCCGGCGTCAAAGCCTTTGGGAACGATAACGGCGCCGGCATTCGTATCATCTATCCGTTTCAAGAACTTTGATTGACCGGCAAATGTTATTTCATCTTCCTTTGCATCATCAAAAGATGCAGCGCCGCATATCTTAAGGTTCTTATCTCCTTTGACCTCTCCGTCAACAATCTCGGCAATTTGTGCAATCGTCGGTTCCATTTTTAGGCTCTTTTTTTATTTTTTGCTTTTCTTTGAAGCTTTTTGAGCAAATTTTGCATTGTATTTCTGAATTAACCGATCGGTAATATCGATGGTGTCCGGCGCATACAGCACGCCGGCCTCTCGTTTTTCGAAAATAATGAGATACCCTTCCTTTTTGCCCATCTCGGTGACGATTTCCAGAACCTGTTTCTGAATTTCTCTAACGGATTTCGCTTCCTGCTGCTTAAAGTCGTTCATATATTTCGTCTTCAATGTTTTAAAATCATTAATATTTATTCTTAATTCGCGTTCTTTCTGCTCCCGCATTTCCTTGCTCATGACCAGGGCTTCGCGCTCTATTTTTTTCTTTTTGGCGTCGATCTCTTCTCCTTTTTTCTTGAGATCGTCTTCCATCTTTTTTCCCTGTTTGTTGATTTCAATCGTGGCCTTTTTGCCGGCATCTGATTTTTCAAGAATTTTTTGAAAATCGACAACACCGATTTTGGCTACATCCGCCCCGTAGGAAGATGTGACAAAAAAGAAAATTGAAAAAACCATTGTCACCATCAACATTTTACAATTACGCATGTTATCCCCCTTCAGAGATTATTTTATCCATTGATTATTCAAAGGAACGAGTTCCACTTGAATAGAACTTAGGTGCTCCGCCCCGACAGGCCTCCGGTCTAAAATGCCGACCCCATGGAGAATTCCCAACGGCCGCCTGTTGATTCGCCTGCCTCACTGCTAAGCCTGTACCCGTATTCTATCCGTATCGGACCCATGGGAGAATACCACCTGAAGCCTAATCCAACGCTATCCTTCAGCGTCCCCAGGTCAATGTTCTCACCTTCATTATAGACATTTCCGGCGTCAAAAAAGACCAGGCCGACAAGCCCTTGTTGTTTTAATAAAGGGAAAATATATTCCGCATTAAATTGAACGAACTTGTTCCCTCCGATCGCATTTCCATCTTCATCTAAAACATGTATTCCCCGCCAACCGTATCCGCGGACCGAATTGATGCCCCCAAGGTAAAATCTTTCATAATCGGGCAAAACTGCGCCCGGATTTCTCGAGACCCATCCTGCTTTACCATGCAGGAAACCGACGGTATCCCAAAAAAGAGGCTTATACCATCCGGTTTCGGCGATAATTTTGGTAAAGCCGACATTCCCGCCAAGGCCTGCATATTTAACCATTATGCTGTCTTTCGATCCTTCCGACGGATTAAAAATTCTATTTCTGGAGTCATAGGTTAATCCCGCTGTCACACTGCTTGTGATATTGACGCCTTCCAAGTCTTTGATCGATTGAGCGGCATCTTCAGTGATGTTTGAAATATTGGCATCGTCATAATTGTATTGGATGCTCGCCCTTAAATAGTCATAAACAGGATAACTCAGCCTGAATCCTCCGCCGATACTTTTCCGGTCATACGTATCATAATCGGTGTTCCAATTATATAGATCAATTCCCGCTGATAAGGGAATATCAAAAAGCCAGGGTTCCGTGAAACTCAGTTTATAGAGGGTAGACCGCCCGCCGAGCTGGCCTTCCAGCTCCAGTGTCTGCCCGCGGCCAAAGAGATTTCTCTGGGAAACGGACACTGTCCCGAAAACAGCTTCTTCGCTGCTGTATCCTGCGCCAAAAGCCATGGTGCCGGTGGGTTTTTCGGTAACATCAATCTTCAATATCATCTTATCATCGGCACTTCCTTTGACCGTATTGACTTTTATGTCTTCAAAATAATCGAGACGGTAAAGGTTTCGAACGCTTCGTTTCAGTTGTTTGCCACTGTAAAGTTCCTGTTCATACACCTGAAGCTCCCGTCGAATCACCTTGTCTCTCGTTTTTGTGTTGCCCGCGATAACAATTTTTTCAAAATAGACCTGCTTACCCTTGTGAATGACATAGGTGATATCCACCTTCAAATGCTTAAGATCTTTGTCAATGGTCGGCGATATATCGGCATAGGCATATCCTTCATCGGAATAGAGATCGGTAAGGGCCAAAACGTCATCCCGTACGATTTCTCGATTATAATACGTCTCGTGTGTAATTTTGAGACGTTTCATAAGGTCATCTTTGGGTAATACCAGATCTCCCTTGATATCTACCTTTCCGACCTTGAACTGCGGGCCTTCGTCGATCTTTATGGTGATATAAATCCAGTTTCCCTTATATTGAATTTGCGGTTCTCCTATCCTGGCTTGTATGTATCCGTGGTTATAATAAAATGCCGACAATTTGGTGATATCCTGGTCAAGATCCTCCTTTTTCAGATCCCCGGACGAGGTCAGCCAGGAAAAAAAGCCTTTTTCAGAGGTTTTCATTATTTTTTTTAATTGGTCGTCCGGATAAGCGTTGTTACCTTCAAATTTTATGCTTTTGATCAAAACCTTATTGCCTTCATCGATATCGAACTCCAGATCAGCCTGGTTATGCTTTAAATGATGAATATGATAGGTCACCTTTACATTATGATAGTTTTTTTCTTTGTAAAGTTCTTCTATTCGGGCAACATTACTGCGGATTTTAAAAGTATTCAGAATCGAGCCTGTTTTGATGGTCAGATTTTCCTTGATTTTATCATCTTTGAATACTTTATTCCCTTTAAAACGAATGACTCGTATCGTCGGTTTTTCTTTAACCTTGAAAATGATTTTTTTCCCTTCGGGCGTATTTTCAGCTTCGACTCTTATATCATCAAAATATCCCATTGCATAGACTGCTTTCAAGTCTTCGGATAGGCGTTTTGGCATATAGATGTCGCCGGGCTTGGTTTTAATGACCCTTTTTATGGCGTCGGATTCTATTCGTTTGTTGCCGGTAATTTCCACACTGACGACCTTCTCTCGCTTAAAAAGTTTCATCCCGATATTACTTGCAATTTGTTTCACGATTCCGGGCAAATTTTCTATGCCCTGGCCTTCTTTGATAAAAAACAGCGGAGGGCCTTTTTTGTATGCGTTGATCATTTTTACATCGAAGCTGAATTTTTGCCCGATTAAGGTTAAACTTCCCCAGACAACATAGTCAGCACCCTTGCTTACGCCAAAATTCCGGATTTTTTCATAACTTTGATATATTTCCTGCAAAGCCGCTTCAGAAGAGATTCCCGATGCCACAGTCGCGGCGCCTTCCTCTTGGATATACGCTTGAAGGACATTCAAAATTTCGCTCTGTAGAGATGGAAGTTTTTCACCAGAATGAATGTCGAAGGGCAGAACCATCACCTTGACGCTGCCCGCAGATCGGGCAGTATTCGGTAAAAAGAATAGTATTGCGATGGTAATCAGGCTCAGGTGTCTATAAATTAAAGTTTTCAACACTTAAATTCTCGATCCTATTTTTATTGCTCCTTCAATGCCATCAGTTTGCCGTCCGCAATGGTCATGATACGCGACATATAGGATGCAAGCTCCGTATTGTGAGTGACCACGACCAAGCTCATATTCAACTCGTGATTTAACTCCAAAAACAGCTGATGGATATATTCGCTGTTTTTCTTGTCAAGATTGCCGGTAGGTTCGTCGGCCAAGAGAATTTCAGGTTTGAGCACCAAGCTCCTGGCAAGGGCCACCCGCTGCTGTTCGCCTCCGGAAAGCTTAGCGATTCTGAAATTCAATCGGTCCTTGAGACCGACCCGGACGAGCATCGCCTCAGAAAACGCTCTTGCTTTATTTTTACTCTGTCCGCTTATCAGTGCCGGCATCATTGTATTTTCGAGTGCTGAAAATTCGGGGAGCAGGTAATGAAACTGAAATACAAATCCTACGGTTTTATTTCGAAATCGAGCAAGCCGGGTTTGATCGAAAAGAAGAATATCCTCCCCTTTAAAATAATAGGTTCCGCTGTCGGGGCGATCCAGTGCTCCAAGAATATGGAGCAGTGTCGATTTTCCGATTCCCGAAGCGCCGACAATCGCCAACGTCTCTCCGGCATTTAAATCAATACTCACTCCTTTTAGGATGTCGATTCGGGAATTGCTGTTGTCATATCCTTTGTATAGATCTCTAATGGACATAAAACGATCCCTAAAAGCGTCTCTATCATGACCTTGAAGGCTACCCATAGCGAATCGCCTCTATGGGATTGAGTTTTGATGCCTGAATCGCCGGATAGAGCGTTGCAAAAAAACAGATGATCATCGCCGCAGAAGCTATCGTAATCACATCCATCGCTTCAAGCCGCACCGGCAGGGTCGAAATATAATAAACATCCCCCGGAAGATGGATGAATTTATATTTTTCCAGCAGCTTGCACAAAGTAAACCCCAAACATACGCCCAGTGTCGTGCCCACGGCGCCGATAATCATGCCTTTAAAGATAAAAATTTTTCTAATACTGCTATCCATGGCGCCCATAGCCTTTAATATAGCGATATCCTTTGTTTTTCCCATAACCATCATAATCAGTGTGCTGGCAATGTTGAACGCTGCAACCAAAATGATAAGCGCCAGGATAATAAACATCACCGTCTTTTCCAGTTTAAGTGCGGAGAAGAGATTATGGTTCATCTGCATCCAGTCCCTGGCCCAAAATGGGAAGCCTAATTTGGAAACGATCTTTTTTTCTATATTTCCCGCATCGTATATGTCATGAACACGAACTTCGATACCGGTTATCGTGTCTTTCATGTGCAGCATTTTCTGGGCATCTTTCAAATCAACATACGCCAGAGACCCGTCATATTCGTACATACCGGATACAAAGATTCCCGCGACCTCGAACCGTTTCATGGACGGCAGGTATCCTATGGGAGACAGCATGCCCCGTGTTGATATCAGATATACCGTGTCCCCTTTCACGACACCCAGATTGCCGGCAAGTTCTTTACCGAGAATAATTCCCGGAGTCAATGCCTTTGAAGTTTTTTGATGATCCATCTGCTTTAAGCGCTGTAAGGCGGGCTTTTTCAAAATTTTTATGACGTCACCGGCGGATTCCGGATCTATGCCTCTTAAAACTGCGCCCGAAACTCCGGTTGATGATCGCAGCATCACTTGAGAATAGATAAACGGCGTAGCTGATTTAACCCCATCCATTTCGTCGATTTGCTTTGTTATCTTTTGATATCCGGAAAAAGAACCGCCGTGGCGCATCACCACGATATGGGATTCTACGCCGAGTATCCGCTGTTTGAGATCAGATTCAAAGCCTGCCATTACGGCAATGACGACGATCAGTGCCATTACGCCGACAGTAACGCCGGCAATGGAGAGGAAGGTAATGAGTGAAATGAACGTCTCTTTGTGTTTGGCCCGGAGATAGCGGCCGCCTATAAGATATTCAAACGACATGTTAAAATCCTATCCCAAAGGACCCGGCTATGGTTATTCCCATCGGGAATTTGCGTAGTTGAAAGTTTATTTTAGAAAATCGGTTCCAATCGGTTTCATATGTGGAAAAAGGATCACCTCTCTGATGGACGCGACATCCGCAAAAAGCATGACCAGCCGATCTATTCCGATTCCTTCTCCGGCGGTAGGAGGCATACCGTATTCCAAGGCTTCGATATAATCTTTGTCCATATAATGGGCTTCCTCATCGCCGGCTTTTCTGTCAGCGGTCTGTTGCAGAAACCGCTGTTCCTGGTCTTCCGGGTCATTGAGCTCTGAGAATCCGTTTGCAATTTCATGCCCGGCAATGAAAAGTTCGAATCGATCCGTTAGATTCGGATCAGTCTCATTCTTCCGGGAAAGGGGTGAAACCTCTACGGGGTATCCGGTAATGAATGTGGGTTGCATGAGTTTCGGTTCCACCAGCGTATCAAACAACTTCGTGATAATCTTTCCTTTACGCCCGGTTTTGGTTATTTTGATATTTTTCGAATGCGCTAATTCAAGCAATCTTTTACGGTCGTTCAATAGACCGGGATCTATCCCTCCATATTCTTCCAAAGCGCGCACAAGGGACATTCGGCGCCACTTCGCGCTCAGATCTATTGCATTCCCCTGGTATGTTATGGATGTCGAACCCATAACCTCCCGGGCGATATAACAAAACATCTGTTCCGTAAGGTCCATCATGTGCTCATACACGGCATAGGCTTGGTAAAATTCGAGCATGGTAAATTCGGGATTGTGTCGGGTTGAAACACCTTCATTTCTGAAATTCCTGTTGATTTCGAAAACCCTTTCAAACCCGCCGACGACCAGACGCTTAAGATATAATTCAGGCGCAATTCGTAAAAACAAATCTATTCCCAGGGCATTATGATGTGTGACAAAAGGTGTCGCCTCTGCTCCGCCCGGAATCGGCTGCATCATCGGCGTTTCCACCTCAAGAAAATCGCGATCCAGAAGAAACGTGCGGACCGCCTGAATGATTTTGCTCCGCTTTATAAAGATGTCCCTCACATCGGAATTCATTAGTAAATCGATATAACGCCGACGATACCGTTTTTCAGGATCTTTGAGCCCATGAAATTTTTCCGGCAGGGGACGCATTGACTTGCATACAAGCTTTAATTCATTGACGAGAAGCGTCCATTCTCCTGTTCTGGTTTGGAACATTCCGCCTTTGAGACCGACGAAATCCCCGATATCCATTTGTTTGAAAAGATGGTAAGATTCGCTTCCTATCTTGTCTTTTCTTACATATGCCTGAAGTTGGCCGGTCCGATCCCTGAATCTGATAAAGGATGCCTTTCCGAACCGGTTGATGGCCATCATTCGTCCGGCCACGACAAAAACAGGATCATCGGGGGTCAGGCGGTCCGGTGACGTCTCTAAGGTTTCTATAATGTCGCGTACCGTATGCAATGCGACAAAATCGTTCGGGAAGAGATTAATATTGCTATTTTTTAAGTCGGTTATCTTTTTTTTCCGGTTTTCTATGATAGCGCTCTTTTTATCCATGTGCTTATTGTGTTAATTTAACGTATCGGATTTTCCACCCATGTTTAAAAATACGTAACTGTTTAGGTCTTTGAAACAAATCGATGTTATTGATCTTCGTTTTTGGGCAAAGCCAACACAAAGAAACCATACCTACAAACGATTAAACTTGTTTTGCTAACCTATTTGCACGTAAGTGTCAAGATTAAGTTTGATTATCTATCCGATCTAATTTCCAAACAAATCGCGTGCCTCTGCCGACTTCGCTGTCAACATCGAGCCATGTATTGTACGATTCGAGGATCCTGTGAACGATGGAAAGGCCAAGCCCGGTTCCGCTTGGTTTTGTAGTGAAAAAGGGGTCAAAAATCGACTGTATGAGGGTTTTTGTCATGCCGCAACCATTGTCATTAACTTCAATACATGCAAAGCGCTGTTTTAAAGGATATGTCTTGATTTTGATAAGGCCTTCAATTTCAATCGCTTCGGCTGCATTCAGAAGGATATTCCACATGACTTGGTGGAGATGAACGGGATCCATTTCAACCCAAAGATTGGGAGAAAAATCGCTTATAATCGATACCTTGGAACTGGTGTTCTGATTTTTTTCAAAAAGCTTGATGGCTTCCGTCAAAGCGCTTTCGAGATCTACTTTCTCGATTTTCCCGATCGGAGGTTTTGCGAATAACAGAAAGTTATTCACGAGGGCGGTTAGACGGTCGGTTTCACGCAGAACGATCCGCATCAGCTTATCATTTTCGGGATCGTAAGGAATTTCTTTTCTTAAAATCTGAATCGACCCCGCCAGAGATGCCAGAGGATTCTTGATTTCATGGGTCATGCCGGCCGCCATTTCACCCAGATACGCCATCTTCTCCACACGCTCTATCCGCTCTTTAATGGCTGAAAGCTCTTTTTTTGTCCGTCTCAACTGTTCCGACAGAACACCGCTTAAAAAGGCAACGGCGAAACATGCCACCATGGTAATCACCACTTTAAAAAGCACAAAGTCCCATGTATAGTTGCCGATTGCGTTGCTCTCTTTCAAAAAATAAGAACGGATAACGCCATAATATTCCAGGTCAATAAGAATGCCGTACTGGATGCTGCAAAGCGCGGCCATGATCATGCTCCCCTTTCTGAATATGATCATGCTGGAATAAATGATGACCACCAGGTATAAAAAAGAAAAAAGACTTGTGAAACCGCCGGTAATGAGGATGATCAGTGTGACACAAAAGGTATCGATTCCGATTTGGATATACGGGAAAAGCAGCTTTATTTTTTGCCTGCGATAAATAAAGGCATAGCAAATCGAAAGCAGAAATATAAAAATGATGAGGCCGTAAAGGACCGTAAATGATTTGGCCGAAGGGGAAGTCTTTTCATTGAGTTGTGCAAAAATCGTTGAAGCCAACAACAATGCGACAAAAATGATCCGAAAAAGCATCAGCCATTTAAGCTTATGATATAAATCACCCTCAGACTTCATTGAAGGGCCGCTCATACTGTTCATTGGGGGCCTTATAATTCATCCACCCAAGGCCCCTGCCATTTTAAAGATGGGCAAATACATGGACACCACCAGACCGCCGATCACCACACCCAAAAACACAATCATAAACGGCTCTATCAGTGACGTCAGGTTTTCAACTGCCTGATCGACTTCTTCTTCATAAAAGTCGGCGATTTTTGTTAACATTGCATCGAGCGCACCCGTGGATTCACCAACCGCAATCATTTGACAAACCATTGATGGAAAAACCCCGCTTTCAGAGAGCGGATCGGACATTGTTCGACCTTCCGCAATGGCCATTCGCGTATCAAACACGGCTTTTTCAATGGTTTTATTGCCGGCGGTCTTCGCAACAATTTCAAGTGCATCCAGAATTGCAACACCGCTGGTAAGCATCGTTCCCATGGTCCGCGTAAATTTCGCAACGGCCGCTTTGCGGATTAATGGCCCGAACAATGGCAGTTTCAGAATAAGGTCATCGATCAGGACCTTTCCTTTTTCCGTTTTATAAAAACGCCGTAAGGCGATGATGACGATAATTGTCGCGCCAACGATATAAAATATATTGGATTTAATGGTTCTGCTCAAATTAACGACTAACTGGGTGGCAGCCGGAAGCGCGCTTCCCATGCCCGCAAACATTTCCTCAAACACGGGAATGACAAAAACCATGATGATCGCAACGACAACAATAGCGATAACTATTGTTACAAGGGGATAGGTCATGCCGCCTTTTATTTTGGATTTTAGTTTCGCTGCTTTCTCCAGGTAAGCTGACAGTCGCCTTAGAATCGAATCCAGGATGCCGCCGGCTTCTCCGGCGGCAATCATATTTACAAAGAGTTCATCGAACTGTTTGGGGTATTTTTTCAATGCTTCCGAAAGGGTTTGCCCGCTTTCGACATTTGCTTTGACCTCTTTGAGCATCTTTTTAAACGTTTTATTGTCGTTTTGGGCATAAAGGATATCGAGACATTGGATAATGGGGAGCCCTGCATCGATCATCGTGGAAAATTGCCGGCAAAAAATGATGATATCGGACTGTTTAACCTTGGGCTGCATGAAAGAAACATTTTCAAACAAGTCCTTTGGTTTCTTTTTAATCTTGACAGACGTAAGCTTTCGTCTGGTCAGTTCCGAACGCACAATATCTTCGGATGGCGCCTCCATCTCACCTTTTTTGACTTTATCGTGTCGATCTTTCCCCTTCCATAAATACACCGGCATGATTTTTTCCTCCTTATCATGGAACTGACGCAGGTTATGTGTCTATAATTTTTATAATATCATAATCCTGGCCAAACAACAATACGTTTGCAGAATTTATTGCCAATTAGGATACTATACCGCTTGATAAACACATGCATATATGCATATGTTTGATATTCGATATTTTTTGCCAAAAACTTTAAACTATTTTAATACCTTTCAAGACCATCAAAAAGGCGTTATTGTGGCACAACCGCAGAAAAATCAAACCAAGGGGCTCACGGTCATTACGACACACATCAATGCCGACTTTGATGCTATGGCGTCAATGCTTGCTGCGCAAAAATTGTATCCCGGCGCTGTGGCTGTCTTTCCCGGCTCCCAAGAAAAAAATTTAAGAAATTTTTTCATAAAATCGATGGTCTACCTATTTAACATGGCCGACATCAAAGATGTTGAATTGGCCGCTATCAAAAAGCTGGTCCTGGTGGATACCCGGCAGGCCAATCGAATCGGAAAGCTTTCGGCCATACTGAATCGACCGGATGTCGACATCCATATCTACGACCACCACCCTTCAATGGGCGGAGACATTCAAGGACACTACGAGGTTCATCGTCCGACCGGTTCCACCGTCACGATTCTCACGGAAATCATCAAAGAAAAAAATATCGATATTTCACCGGACGAAGCCACGATTATGTGTCTCGGGATATATGAAGACACAGGGTCCTTTACTTTTCCTTCCACCACGGAAACAGATTTCAATGCTGCTGCATTTTTGCTCTCAAAGGGTGCCAACTTGAATGTTGTATCAAATCTGATTTCCAGAGAAATCAGTCCGGAACAAGTCGGACTGCTGAACGACATGATTCAGGCCGCTACCCGATATAATATCAACGGCATTGAGATCGTCATCACCAGCGTTTCCACAGACAATTATGTATCCGATTACGCTTTTTTGGTTCACAAAATGGTTAAAATGGAAAATCTTGACGCGATATTTGCCATCGCTCGCATGGCAGACAAAATATATATCGTCGCTCGCAGCAGAATCCCGGAAGTCGATGTCGGTGCCATTGTCACGCATCTGGGGGGCGGGGGCCATACTTTTGCGGCAGCCGCAACGATAAAGGAAAAGACACTCGCACAGATCGAAAATGAATTGATTGAGATCCTTTATAAGAAAATCAAATCTCGAAACCGGGCCAAAGACCTTATGTCATCGCCGGCCATTGCCGTCGGTGACGATGTTTCCTGCAAAGACGCCGGCGAACTTCTCACTCGCTATAATATCAATGCGCTTCTGGTTACCAAAAAAGAAACCGACAAAGAAACCATTCAAGGATTCATAACCCGGCAGACCATTGAAAAAGCGATGTTCCACGGACTCGATCATATCCCGGTAAAAGAATATATGACCACTGAGCTGGTGTCTGTTGAATCCAATGCTGAACTCTCTGAGATACAGGATAAAATTATTGAGAGCAAGCAGCGTATCCTTCCTGTTATCGACAACGACGTCATCTCAGGGGTTATTACCCGCACCGACCTGCTCAATGTTCTGGTTCGGCAATCCAACAACATGGAATCAGGCGCCCCCGATCTTCTAAAAGAACACCGCCATGCAAGAACCAGAAACATCTTAAAATTCATGAAAGAACGTTTGGCAACACGCATTATCGAAATCCTCGAGACCATTGGTATGAAAGCTCAAAAACTCGGTTATCGCGCATATGTCGTTGGCGGATTTGTTCGGGATTTGTTTTTGTATCGCAATAATGAAGATATCGATATCGTGATCGAAGGCGACGGTATCGAATTTGCCAAACAATATGCAAAATTCGTCGGTGCGCGCATTCATTCCTATGCAAAATTCGGTACCGCCGTTATCATCTTCCCTGATGGGTTTAAAATCGACGTGGCTTCCGCAAGAATGGAATATTATAAATTCCCTGCCGCGCTCCCCACCGTTGAGATGAGTTCCATAAAACTCGATCTTTTTCGGCGGGATTTCACGGTGAATACATTATCCATTCAACTAAACCCGGGTAAATTCGGTACGTTAGTCGATTTTTTTTCGGCACAAAAAGACCTGAAAGAAAAAACCATAAGGGTACTTCACAATCTCAGTTTTGTTGAAGATCCGACACGGGTTTTCCGCGCAATCAGATTCGAACAGCGTTTCGGTTTTTCCATTGGCAAACTGACATCCGGACTCATTGAAAATGCGGTAAAAATGGATTTCTTCAAAAGGCTCAGCGGGCGGCGGGTATTCACCGAAGTCCGGCAGATCCTCGAAGAAGAAACGCCTTTATCCGCCATTTTGAGAATGAATGAATATCATCTGCTCGATGTTATTCATCCTTCCATCCAACTCAATGACGATATGATCTCTTTATTTAACTCAGCAAAAAAAGTCCTGTCCTGGCATGATTTGCTTTTTCTTGAAGAACCTTATATGAAATGGGCCGTGTATTTTCTGGCACTGGTCAGATTCTGCGATAGGGAAACCACCCGTGAAATTTGCAAGCGGATTGAAATAGCGCCGAGATACAGCGCCATCTTTTGCAAAGAACGTTTCGAAGCTGATAAGCATATTTTATGGCTGGAGAGAAATTCACCGCTAAAAAACAATGTTATTTACCGGAAAATTTCCGTTTTCAGGATCGAGTTGATCCTTTATATGATGGCCGCCACGAAAAATGAACGAGTGAAACGGTGCATCTCCAACTACTTTACGCAGCTCAGGCACATCAGCACCACCATAAAAGGAAAGGATTTGAAAGAACTCGGCATAGAACCCGGGCCGATTTACCGCAAGATTCTGGACGCCGTCCTTGACGGCAAGTTAAACGGCAGAATTAAAACATATAATGACGAGCTTTCTTTTGTAAAAGATTATGTTCAGTAATTCAACTATGAATCAGTTGGTCGTGATGATCGTTCCACTGTTGTTTTCAGTGGCCTTCCACGAGGTTGCCCACGGATACGTGGCTTTGCTGAGAGGGGATAATACCGCCAAGATGGCCGGGAGATTGACTTTAAACCCCATCAAGCACCTTGATTTTTTTGGCTCTTTGCTTTTGCCTCTCATTTTGAAATTGACCGGGTCACCGATAATTTTTGGTTATGCCAAACCCGTACCGGTCAATTTTTCCAATTTAAAGGACGTTCGAAAAAGCACCATCCTGGTTGCCTCGGCAGGTGTTCTTGTCAATTTCATGCTTGCAGTTGTCTCGGGGATTCTCTTCCAAATCCTGACCCGCCATCAATCCGCATGGCAAACGACGATTTTCGGTCCAATCATAACGGATCTTTATTTTATGCTCTATTACAGCGTGATTATTAATTTAATCCTTGCAATCTTTAATCTGATTCCCGTCCCTCCTCTCGACGGGAGCAAAATCCTCGCCATGATTCTGCCTCCCTCCTTAAGAATGCAATTTGCCCGTTTGGAACGATTCGGCATGATCATCATTATTTTCTTGCTTCTCACCAATGTTCTAGATAGATTACTGTCATTTTTTTTAACACCGATGCTAAATATTTTGCTGGGAAGATAAAACGATTAAGTCCGAACATCGTTAAATATTCATAAATACATTAAGCGATATAAGTTCCAAGACATTCAATTCGTATCCAAAAATAAAACCGGATGCACTCACTGAATGCTTGAAATTACGGTTAAGGAGATGTTCAATGACGGAGAAAAAAAGAGTATTAAGCGGGATGCGTCCTACAGGACCTCTTCACCTTGGCAATTTACATGGCGCACTGGCGAATTGGATAAACATGCAGGAACAGTATGACTGTTTTTTCTTTATCGCCGACTGGCATGCCCTAACCAGCGATTATGAAGATACCGGACATATCTCGGAGTATGTCCGAAAACTGCTCATCGACTGGTTAAGTGCCGGTCTTTTGCCTGACAAAAGCACACTTTTCATCCAGTCCCGCATCAAAGAACATGCCGAGCTGTTTCTTATCTTATCAATGATTACACCGGTACCATGGCTGGAAAGAAATCCCACTTACAAAGATCAGATTCTTCAACTGAGCAACAAGGATCTTTCCACCTTTGGTTTTCTTGGCTATCCGGTGCTCCAGGCCGCCGACATTATAATGTATAAAGCCTATGGTGTTCCCGTCGGCGTCGATCAGGTGCCACATGTTGAAATAACGCGTGAAATTGCAAGAAGATTCAATTATTTCTACGGTGAAGTATTTCCTGAACCCGAATCGATTTTGACGCAGACCCCTAAAATACTCGGCATCGACGGACGCAAAATGAGCAAGAGCTATGACAATGCTATTTTTTTGTCGGACAGTCCCGATGTCATCTCTGCCAAAGTTGCCAAAATGCTAACGGATCCTCAGCGTGCCAGAAAGAACGATCCCGGAAATCCCGATGTCTGTAATGTTTACGAATTTCATAAACTATACAGCGATGATAAAACCGTTGAGAGAATCAACCGGGAATGCCGGGCCGCCGACATCGGCTGTGTTGAATGTAAAAAGATCATGGCCGAATATCTCATCGCCTTTCTCGAACCCATGGGTCAAAAAAGAAAAGATTACGAGTCACACCCGGAACTTGTTGATGATATTATTGCAGATGGATGTGAGAAAGCCCGGCGAGTAGCCCGACAAACCATGGCGGAAGTCAGAGGGGTCATTAAAATATAAAAATGCAGGAAGACATTTACAAAGTTCAGATCGAAAATATCTTTGAAGGTCCAATGGATCTTTTGGTCCATTTGATCAAAAAGCACGAGATGGACATCTATGATATTCCCATTGCGCTCATAACTGAACAGTATCTCAAGTACCTTGAATGGATGAAATCGATCAATATAGACATTGCCGGCGATTTTATCTTGATGGCATCGACCCTGACGAAAATTAAGTCCAAGATGCTTCTTCCGGTTCATGGAGAAGAAGATGAGGATGAAGATCCCCGTTTGGAGATTGTCAAACCCCTGGAAGAATACCTTCGAATTCGGTCGGCGGCGGATGAGCTGGCTTCAAGAAATCTTTTGGGAGAAGATACTTTTGTCAGACACCCGCATCAGGAAAATTTTAGCGGTGATCAAGAGGATGACATCATACAGGTCGGGTTATTTGAACTCATTGATGCGTTTCAAAAAATACTTGAAAAAATATCCGCACAACGCGGAGTGGATATTCTTACCGCCGATACAATTTCGGTCCGGGATAGAATCGCCCAATTAATCGAAATTTTTGAAACGAAAAAATCAGTTGCGTTTAACGAACTTTTTTCGAACAATGTCGATAAAAGCGAAGTCGTGGTGACGTTTCTGGCGATTCTTGAAATGGTCAGACTCTCCTTGATTACGATTGTCCAGAATACACAAACCGGAATCATCAGACTCTTTTACTTGTGATGGAACAAATTAAGAACATAATTGAAAGCCTTCTTTTGGTTGCCGATGAACCGCTGAGTGTGGATCGTATTAAAAACATCCTCGATCAAGCGGAGAAAAAAGAGATCAAAAACGCACTGGAAGAATTGTCGTCGGAATATGAAAATCGAAAAGGAGGGTTCTTTTTACGAGAAGTTGCCGGCGGATATCAAATCCGAACCCGGCCGGAATACAGGGAATGGATTAAACGTCTTATTCAACCCAAACCCATGCGTCTGAGTAAGGCCGCCCTTGAGACACTTGCGATTATTGCCTATAAACAACCGATCATCCGAAACGACATCGAGCATATCCGTGGTGTCAATTGCGGTGGTATCCTTAGAATGCTGCTCGAGCGAAAATTGGTCCGCGTTCTGGGAAGAAAGGCCATTCCTGGCCGGCCGCTGGTTTATGCAACCACAAAACAATTTCTTGAAGTGTTCGAATTAAAAAATCTCGAAGACCTTCCAACCCCGAAAGAAATATCGGAAATTGATGATTCCGTATCAGAAAACAAGGAATAAGGCGGCGTTTTAAAAATATTAAAAAGTGCTTGACTTAAATTTTTTTAATTCTTATATAATAAATGAATATCCTTCAGTAATTCTGGATGAATGCGTTTTTATATGACCCAATGATTTATTTTTTAAGGAGCCGCCATGAACAGATCCGATTTGATTGATGCACTAAAGGATAAAGTCACGCTTAGCAGAAAAGATGCGGACAAAGTTGTGAATACATTTTTCGACGCGTTAAAAGAAACCCTTGCAAATGGCGATCGGATCGAAATCAGGGGCTTTGGCAGTTTTTCGGTAAAACATTACAAACCTTATGTCGGGCGGAACCCGAAAACCGGTGATCGGATTCAGGTAACTTCAAAAAAATTACCCTTCTTCAAGGTCGGCAAAGATTTAAAGGAAAGTGTGGACAATCCATAACGACGGGCGGTTAACTCAGCGGGAGAGTGCTACCTTCACACGGTAGAAGTCACTGGTTCAAATCCAGTACCGCCTACCAGCAAAATTAAAAGGGGCTGCGAAGTATGCCGTAGCCCCTTTTTATATTCATTTTCCGATTCAAAGCCTACAGGTACTCATGGACTTTGACAATAAACCAAGGGTTCAAAAGGTTTTTTTTGTTGTACCCCAGCGGCTCACCCGTCTCATAATTTACTACGCTTCCCTTCGCCTGTTCGACAATAGCATGGCCGGCCGCCGTATCCCATTCCATGGTCGGTCCCAACCTGGGATAGATATCGGCCCCGCCTTCGGCGACCAGACACAGCTTTAAGGAGCTGCCGGAAGATACAACTTCAACTTTCGCATACTTCCTCGTCATGCTTTCCACGAAGGCTTCAAACTCTTTTGAAGGATGTGAACGGCTTCCGACGATGATCAACCGAGAATCGGAAGTATCTGATCGCAAGTCCACACACGGCAGTTTATCGGACCGCTTCAATATGGCGTCCAACGCCTCATCCGCATCACTTTCGACAATCATATCATACAAACGCTCATCAGCATCATTATATCGAAGCCTGTAAGCGCCGATATCCTTAGATGCGAAATAAAAATACTTCTTTACCGGAGCGTAAATTACCCCAAGAACCGGCCGGTTTTGAAAAATCAAAGCGATATTTACGGTAAATTCCCCGTTTCTTTTAATAAATTCCTTGGTCC
>CAZQAF010000041.1:0-13980 GCA_964591175.1 uncultured Desulfobacteraceae bacterium
GCGTATCGTGCATACCGACAATCATTACAATGGTATCGGCAGGATGCGCTTTATTATTCAGTTTTGTTAAAAATTTTCCGTCAAACGATTATGAACTTTCTCTGCAAGTCTTTTTAAAAGCGTGTCGATGGCGCGTTGCTTGTTCATTTCGGTGGCCTGTTGGTTTGATCCAACATTATAGGCCTCATAATCAGAAATACCCGAAGCAGACCATATGACCCTGCCATCAGCACTTGTTAACTTCAGACTGAGGGTAATCTGAATCTGCCTTTCAATAGGGCTTTGCTGTTGCTGACGGGAAATTGTCGTGATACGCGAAGATTCAATCACACCGGAGAGCACGGCATCGGCTTTCTTGACATCTTTTTGGACCGTTTTTCCCCTCCGGATAAATTCATATATCAGATCGTTTGTAACGGTATTTTCCAACCCGGTTTCCGATGTGCGATTTTTTAACATTTCCACGGCAATTGTTTTTGTTCCCCCCGGCAAACTGCCGCTCCCTGCAAAATGGTAACCGCAAGCCGTTAAAAATATAACGATGAAAATACCCGTCCAAACATATTTTTGGCTATAGATAAAGGCCCTTACAGTTGATATTTTCATGCGACTCCCTTTATCCTCTTCCCTCTTTCCTCTTTTCTATTCTCTATTTCGGCTAATAATGTCGGCTTAAACCACGACATTAACAAGTTTTTTCTTCACAAGGATAATCTTTTTAATGGGTCTGCCATCGATAAACTTTAAAACCTTTTCGTCCGAAAGCGCCATCTTCTTGACGGCTTCATCATCGGCGTCCGAATCAATATGGAACCTGCTTCTGAGCTTGCCGTTGACCTGCACCACGATCAGATGCTCGTCTTTGACCAATGCATCTTTTCTGTATGACGGCCATGAAGCCAGCAAAATACTGGACTCGAATCCCAATGTCTTCCAGAGTTCTTCGGCAAAATGGGGAACAATGGGCGATAAAAGGAGCGCAACGGATTCTATGGCCAGGCGCATGAGCTCAATTTTTAAAGCGCTCTGTTCGGCAGACTCAATCCCGTACATGGTATTTACAAGTTCCATAACAGCGCTGATCGCCGTATTGAAATGATATCTGTCTTCAATATCAGTGGTCACTTTTTTGATGGTCTCATGAATTTTTTTGAACAAATCCCGAGATTCATTCGCCAATTGATCCGGGCTGCCGTTAAAAGGCCGGGCTTCGCGAATCAAATCCATCCAGTTCAAGGCCAGACGCCACACGCGATTTAAGAAGCGATACCCGCCCTCAACGCCTTGTTCACTCCATTCCAGATCTCTCTCCGGCGGTGCCGCAAATAGACAAAAAAGTCTGGTGGTGTCTGCGCCGTATTTTTCCAGCAACACATTCGGATCGATGACATTCTTTTTCGATTTGGACATTTTTTCAACACGGCCGACAACGGCTTCTCTTCCGCATTTTTTACAGATCCGGTCCGCACCGGTTCCTTCCGCTTCCTCGGGAAGAAGAAAACCGTGCTCCGAACAGGAAACCGTCTCTTTACAAACCATCCCCTGGGTTAAGAGCCGCGTAAACGGTTCCTTGTATTTGACGAGCTCGAATTCTTTCAACACACGGGTATAATATCTGGAATAGAGCAGGTGTAAAATGGCGTGTTCAACACCTCCGATATACTGATCAACCGGCATCCAGTAATCCACGGCCCCTTGATCGAACATGGCGGTGTTGCAGGCCGGGCTGCAATATCTTTCAAAATACCAGGAAGACTCTACGAAAGTATCCATGGTATCGGTCTCACGTCTGGCGTCGGAACCGCCGCATACCGGACAGGTCGTCTTTGCAAAATAGTCGAGAAAGGGTAATGGAGATCTGCCGCCATCGAGAAGATTCGCATCCTCCGGCAGTAAAATGGGAAGATCCGCTTCCGGCACCGGGACAACGCCGCAGTGATTACAATAAATAATGGGAATCGGCGCTCCCCAATACCGTTGTCTGGAGATTCCCCAGTCTCTTAATCTGAAGCTGGTGGTCTTTTCCCCGAGCCCTTTTCGTTCCAAATAGGCGGCAATCTCATCCAACGCCTTGACATTGTCTATTCCATTGAACCGGCCGGAATTAATCATAATGCCTTCACCGGTATATGCCTCGGTCATCGTATCCGCTTCGAGATTGTCATCATATGGCTTTACAACCACGATGATGTTGAGACCGTACTTTCGAGCAAATTCGAAGTCGCGCTGATCATGTGCCGGAACAGACATAACAGCCCCTGTTCCGTATGCCATCAAAGCAAAATTGGCCGTATATATCGGCATACGCATACCGCTTAAAGGGTTGGTGCAGTATGAACCCGTAAAGACGCCTTCTTTTTCATAGTCTTCCACAGCTTTAAGGGATCGATCCTGCGTGGATATGCGGTTGACGAACGCAGCGACGTCTCCTTCCTGGGATGTCCCTTTGGCCAGATTGAGTACCATCGGATGCTCAGGAGCGAGGCACATGAACGTCGCGCCGTACACGGTATCCTGTCGCGTTGTAAAAACCGCTATTTGCTCGCTGGAATTTTCTATGGGAAACCGTATTTCCGCTCCCGAACTCTTTCCAATCCAGTTTTTCTGCATCGTGATGACTTTATCAGGCCAACCCGGCAGTTTCTCGCAGTGCGACAGGAGGTCATCAGCGAAATCGGTGATGCGAAAAAACCATTGTTGGAGTTTTTTCTGCCGCACCTGTTCACCACACCGCCAGCACAGGCCGGACTCCACCTGTTCGTTGGCCAATACAGTCTGACAGTGCTCGCACCAGTTCACAAAGGATTCTTTGCGATAAACCATCCCTTTTTCATACATTTTTAAAAAAAGCCATTGTTCCCACCGATAGTACTCAGGGCTGCAGGTGGCCAGTTCACGATCCCAATCATAGGAAAAACCCAGTCGCTTCAATTGGGATCGCATGGTGTCGATATTTTGATACGTCCACTGGGCCGGGTGGCTGTTATTCGCAATGGCGGCGTTTTCCGCAGGCATGCCGAACGCATCCCACCCCATGGGATGAAGGACGCTGTATCCCTGCATCCTTTTGTATCGCGCCACAACATCTCCGATAGTATAATTCCTTACATGTCCCATATGTATATTTCCCGAAGGATAAGGGAACATCTCCAACAGATAATACTTTTTTTTATGGGGGTCTTCTTTAACCTTAAAAAGATTTGTCTTTTCCCAAAAATTTTGCCATTTGGATTCTATTGCCCCGGGATCGTATCGTTCATCCATTTTATAATGTTATCCTCGATGAAAATTTTGGATTTCAAAGCGCTTCTGAATTGCATCTCTTCCAATTGTCAGCAAAGCGAACAATTTGTAAATTTCATGCCACAACAAGCGGCAAATAGCAAGCCATAAGAAATCGTTTGACTTGTAGATGACAATTTCATATTCAGTTAAAAGACCAAGTCCTTAAGATTTAAGCTTGTTTTTATTTGAGAACAGCACTTTTAGATACGTCGAAAGTATCAATATCAAAAAATAAAGGCACATATTTTATGAGCAGTAAAATCCTGATCAATGCCATTGATCCCGAGGAATGCAGGATTGCAAAAGTCAAAGACATAAAACTTGAAGATTTCCACATTGAAAGTTCCGGAAGGGAAAGCATCCATGGCAATATTTACAAGGCCGTCATCTCTCGTATTGAGCCGAGCCTGCAGGCCGCATTTGTAGATTTTGGTGCCGAACGACACGGTTTTTTACAAAAACATGAAATCCACAGCGACTATTTTCAAGACAACCTCTCTAAGGACCGATCCATATTGAAAATGGTAAAGCGCGGTCAAGAACTTTTGGTACAGGTAACCAAAGACCCTTTTATGAAAAAAGGTGCCATGTTGACAACGTTTATCTCTTTACCGGGTCGATATATTGTGCTGATGCCTGGAAGCGATAACCGCGGCATCTCGCGTAAAATAGAAGATGAAGAAGAACGCAAGCGTTTAAAAAGTATAGTCGGAAGTCTCAAGCTGCCGGAAGGATTCGGGATTATTGTCCGAACCGCTGGAATAAACTGTACAAAAACACAAATGACAAAAGATTCGAATTATCTCTTGCGTTTGTGGAGAAACATTAAAAAAAACGTGACCAATGCAAAAGCCCCTGTTCTGCTCTACAAAGAACAGAATCTGGCGGTAAGATCCATCCGCGATCACTTCACCCCTGAAGTAACGGAGATCCTCATTGACGATGATGCCGTCTACCATGAGGTTAAAGACTTCGTTAAAATCATATCCCCAAAACATAAAAAAATTGTAAAACTTTACAAGGGGGACAGACCGATATTCACCAAATATCAGTTGGAAGACCAGATATCCTCGATTTATGCGAGTCATGTAAAACTAAAATCCGGCGGTACGCTTGTCATCGCGCAAACCGAAGCGCTCGTTTCCATTGACGTTAATTCAGGCAAAGCCACCCAAAAGAAATCCATCGAACAGACGGCGCTGCAGACCAACATTGAAGCAGCCGAGGAGATCGCCCGCCAGCTGCGGCTCAGAGATTTGGGGGGCCTCATTGTCATTGATTTTATCGACATGAAAGACCCGAAACACAAATCAGAGGTTGAAAGGGCCCTTAAAAGATATGTGAAACCCGATAAAGCCAAAACAAATATCGGTAAAATTTCAAAATTTGGATTGATGGAGATGTCGCGGCAACGGATTCGCCCTTCTATCGAATCCAGCAGTTTTGAACCATGCAAGCATTGCAATGGAAAAGGCATGATTCCTTCCACTGAAATGCTGGCCCTGGACTTTCTTAGACGGCTTCGCCTTGAAACCTTGAAAGTTGATATTTCAAGGGTCAGGGGAATCGTTCCAAACAGCGTGGCAGACTATCTTTTAAATAAAAAACGCAAAGAAATTCTCGACCTGGAAGTGAGAAGAGGCCTTTCCATCACCATTGAAGGGAACGCTGAAATTATACCGGGTATGGGGAATATCAATTGTGAGAAATAACACTTATTTAAACCCATAAGTGATTATTCAAGGGGAACATCATGCCAAAAAAACCAGTCAACAAAACAAATACCGTTATCGGTATTATTGCCGTGGTTGTCGTGCTTGTCGCAACGGTGGCGGGCATAAAATATTTTCGGAAACCGGCAACAAAAACCGGCGACCAAAAGGGAATCGACAAAATTCAAATCCCCTCAAAATCCGAACCGGTGATCGATTTCAACAAACTCAATAAAGACAAAAACCTCCAGGCATTGATGAAGCAGCGAAAAGCAGAATACGGGCTCAAAAAAGGGGTTGATATCATTACGAAGTCCAACGAATCATTTAAGGTTGGCGATACAACGGTTTCAATGCAGGAAATTCTGGATAAGATTCGTTTAAAAAGCGGCGATATCGTCGAAAAGGATCTTAAATCCCGGGGTATGCCGGACAATAAAAAAATAGAATCCTTTGGAATTCATGTGGTTCAACCCGGAGAAAATATCTGGAACATCCATTTTACATTTTTGCAAGACTATTTTGACCATAAAGGCGTCCAACTGTCTCCCCTTTCAGACGAACCGCTTAACGGCGGACGCAGTTCGGGTATCGGAAAGATCCTGAAATTTTCCGAGCACACGGTAAACATATACAATATAAAAGAACACAAGCTGGATAAGAACCTTAACCTAATCTTTCCCTTGACCAAAGTGGTCGTCTATAATATGGATCAGATTTTCGCATTTCTGGACATTATTGATTATAAACATGTAAACCGCATTCAATTTGACGGTGAGACGCTCTGGATGCCAGCGAAATAAAGAAAGAATTGACCTGAGAAACAAATTACAGTATATCAGCGCCGGTTGCTTTATTTGTATCTTTACACGTAAAAAATAAACTACAAAGGAGGTTTTATCTTGATAAATACTGCCTATGCAATGGGCTTGGGAGGAGGTGCAGCCGGTCAAGGCGCCGGCGGAATTGCATCGCTTATTCCCATTATTCTCATGTTCGTCATTTTTTATTTCTTACTGATACGGCCCCAGCAAAAGAAAGCCAAAGAGCATCGCGAAATGGTCGGCCAGCTAAAAAAAGGAGACCGTATCGTCACCAGTGGCGGACTGCACGGACGCGTAACAGCCGTTAGTGATGCAACGATGACGGTGGAAATCGCGGACAAGGTTCGAGTAAAAATTGCCCGAGGAAATGTCGCCCAGGTGTTGCAAACTTCGTCACAGCCCCAGGGTACAAAAAAAAACAAAATTGACTCAAAATAATCGAGCAGACTTGCATCAGTTTCTGAAAAATGAAGGCGGTTTCAGGTCGAGACCTTTGAAAAATGTGCATTTTTGTTCAAGTTCAAGGAAGGCGAAAGTTTTAACCGCAGGAATACATTGAGTATTTTGAGGATTGAAACTTGAGCATGCCCACAGAGAAATAGGCTTCGCATTTCACGGGGCAGGCGCAGAAACTTGTCCGCCTCCGGCGGATTGGGCAAAAAGGGGCGTTTTTCAAAGGTCTCAGGTCGTCTTGCTTTCAACAGGACAATAATCGATGCACGCTTGTTTTTCGGAAAGCTGTAATGGATTGAAAGGAAAGGATCATTGACTAATCTTTCTTGGCGAGCACTGGGAGTTTTCGGCGTTATTGTCGTCGCAATTATTTATGTTCTTCCCACCATAAAACCCTCCTTTTGGCCCCATAAAAAAATAAATCTGGGCCTTGATCTTCAGGGCGGCATGCACCTGACCCTTGAAGTGGATACGGAAAAAGCAGTGGAAGGCACTATCGAGCGCATCAATCAGGAAATGCGAAGCTCCATAAAGGAAGAACATATTCGGTTTATCTCTTTGAATCGCGTTCAGGAGAACCAGTTGGAGATTAAACTGAAAGGACAAAAAAATATTGATGAATTCAATACGTTACTCGACAAAGATTTTAGAAACCTGCGCGTTCTCTCGAGAAACACCGATGGAGACGTTCTAACCCTTCTGATGGATCTTCCGGCCAAAGAGACCGAGCAAATCAAAAAACTGGCAACCGATCAAGCCCTTGAAACCATTAGAAACCGGATCGATCAGTTCGGAGTCAGCGAGCCCGATATCCGTCTCCAGGGCAAAAATCAGATACTCATCCAACTTCCCGGCATAAAAGATACCAAGCGGGCCATTGCGCTGATCGGCAAAACCGCTCTTTTGGAATTTAAACTCGTGGATGAAACCCATGACCTCAATGCCGCCCTGAAAGGAAACGTCCCTCCGGGAAGCGAAATTCTTTACGGCGTCAAGGTGGATCCGACAACTCACCGAACCTATAAAACGCCTTACCTGCTGAAAAAAAGGACCCTTTTAACCGGCGCACATTTGACCGATGCCCGGGTTCAAATCGATTCTCAATATAACGAACCTTATGTCTCCATCGATTTCGACAAAAAAGGCGGCAGAGATTTTGCAAGAATCACGGGAGAAAACGTCAAAAAGCGCCTGGCCATCGTGCTGGACAACAAGGTATATTCAGCCCCGGTTATCCAGGAAAAAATTACCGGCGGCAAGGCCCGCATCACAGGTCATTTTACCACGGAAGAAGCCCGCGATCTCGCCATTGCGCTCCGCGCCGGCGCTCTCCCCGCACCGGTAAAAATACTTGAAGAAAGAACCGTCGGCCCCTCCTTGGGAACCGATTCCATTCGAAAAGGACTTATTTCCATGATTGTCGGCGGTATCCTGGTTGTACTTTTCATGGTTGTCTATTACAAAGGATCCGGGCTTATTGCGGACTTTGCATTGCTCCTCAACATTCTTCTGATTGCCGCAGGCCTGGCCGGATTCCAGGCCACCCTGACCCTTCCGGGCATTGCCGGCATCATTCTCACCATCGGCATGGCGGTGGATACCAATGTTCTCATCTTCGAACGGATCAGGGAAGAAATGCATATCGGCAAAACACCGCGTGCGGCCGTAGATGCCGGTTATGACCGGGCGACGCTGACGATTCTCGACGCCAACGTCACGACGCTCATCGCCGCTATAGTCCTATTCCAGTTCGGCACCGGCCCTATCAAAGGTTTCGCGGTAACACTCAGCCTCGGGGTCATCGCCAGTTTGTTTACAGGCCTGATTTTGACCCGGATCATATTTGACTATTACCTGATCAAACGAAAAGTTAAAAGTTTAAGCATTTAGTTGGGGGATTTATATTAATGCAATTTATTAAACCAGATATCAACGTCGATTTTGTCGGCAAAAGAAAAATCGCTTTCACTGTTTCCCTGGCGATGATTTTTATGAGCATCGCGTCTCTCGTGATACACAAAGGACCCAAATACGGTATCGATTTTGCGGGCGGAACTTTGATACAGGTTAAATTCACCCAACCCGTAAGCGTGAACAAAATCAAATCCGGTCTTGCCGCCATAAATCTTGGAAAATCTTCCGTCCAAAGATTCGGAGAAAAAAGTGACGATGAGTATCTTATCCGCACCGACAGATCGGGCGTTACCTCAGAGGGATATTCCGCCAAGCTGCAGAAGGCTTTGAAAACGTCGACCGGTACCAATGCAACCATACGCCGCGTCGAAATCGTCGGTCCCAAAATCGGTAAGGATTTGCGCGGGAAGGCCTTGTTTGCCATGTTTTACGCGCTGCTTTTTATCGCCATTTATATATCGGGCCGTTTTGAATTCAAATGGGTTTTAAGCGGCGTCATGGCCGGCGTTCTCATGGGAGCGGTATACCTGCTTTCTATTTTTGATGTCAGCATTCCTATTCTGATCGTGACGGCGCTGGTGGTCACCCTTGTACTTTTCTGGGCATTGAATTTAAAATATGCCATGGGAGCCATCGTCGCGCTGATCCACGACGTCACGATTACCGTCGGCTTATTTTCCCTGTTCAACAAGGAATTCACGCTGCCGATAATCGCCGCACTCCTCACCATCATCGGATACTCTCTCAACGATACCATTATCGTTTTTGACAGAATCCGTGAAAATTTAAGAAAATATCAAAAGAATCCGCTGGAAATCGTCATTAACAGAAGCGTAAACGAAACCTTGAGCCGGACGTTGTTGACCTCCGGGACCACCCTTGTCGTGGTGGTCGCCCTGTTTGTCCTCGGAGGCGGAATTATTCATGATTTTGCATTTGCAATGCTTGTGGGCATCGTCGTCGGAACGTATTCCTCAATTTACGTCGCAAGTCCTATACTCATCGTCTGGCAAACTCATGGAAAAAAATAGCCAGTGGATTATATTCTGCCATGGTTCATCCTAAAAAGCGTCCCCGGAATCGGGAACCTGCTGATCAAGCGTCTTATCGACCGATTTCATTCACCGGAAATTATTCTTGAAGCCAGTCACAAAGATCTTGTCCAAGTCGAAGGCGTCTCACCCCGTCTCGCAGACAGGATAAAGCAGCATAAAATTTGTGATTCGGTGAAACTGGATCTCGACCTCGTCGTCCAAAAGGGATATCGAATTGTCACCATGACGGATAGTGATTATCCGTCTCTTTTGCTCCAAATTCCTGATCCGCCTCCTTTTTTGTATGTTTTCGGCCGTCTTGACAATTCTTTACGAAACATCGCCGTCGTCGGCTCCAGAAACGCAACCCGTTACGGGATTTTGACGACCCGGCGGCTGTGTTATGATTTGGTACAGCTTCAAATGACAATTGTCAGCGGTATGGCGCTGGGTATTGATTCTGCGGCCCATGAAGGTGCATTGATGGGCGGGGGAAACACGATCGCTGTTCTTGGAAGCGGTCTGGAGCATGTTTATCCGGCACAGAACCGAAAACTCTTTTATCAAATAGCCGAAAACGGCGCGGTTATTTCGGAATTTCCGCTCAAAGCAGAGCCGGATGCCCACAATTTTCCAAGACGCAACAGAATCATCAGCGGTATCTCCCTGGGTACGGTGGTCGTTGAAGCGACAAAACGAAGCGGATCGCTGATAACGGCACGTCTTGCGGCAGAGCAAAACCGGGAGGTATTTGCCGTTCCGGGAAGTATTCAGTCATTTAAAAGCACCGGAACTCACACGTTGATAAAACAAGGCGCCAAGCTCGTGGAACATGCCGGGGATATTATGGAAGAGCTTTCACATCTTATTAAACCGCCTGGTGAAAATGACGAGCTTTCCGGCGATAAAATGGAGAAAGTATCATTGTTATCAGCCGACGAAATGCGCGTGTTCGAGGCTCTTGATCCGTATCCCGTTCATATCGATGACCTGGCAAGAATGCTTTCAATGGAACCCGGCAAACTATCGAGTATTTTGCTGCAACTTGAACTCAAAGGCATGACACTGCAATCTTCGGGTAAATTTTTTTCGAAAATAGACGAAAATGAGTAAGATATAAAGGCGTTGCTCGAATTTTAACCGGCAAAACCTTAAGTTCATGACTTGCCAAATTTCCGAAACGTCATATTTTATAAATTTAAATGAATTCGTAAAAAGTCGATTCCATCAACTGAACACTGAACACTGAACGCCAACATTATCGTAAAAATGAGGTAATATCGTGGCCAAATCTCTTGTCGTCGTAGAATCGCCCACAAAGATCAGAACCATCAAGAAATATCTCGGCGAGCAATATAATGTCGCCGCCACCGTAGGCCACATCAAGGACCTTCCGCCCAAAGAAATCGGAATCAATATAGAAGAAGGGTTCAAACCCAAGTATACATATATCCCGGGAAAGCAAAAAGTCATCAAATCTTTAAAACAGGCTGCAGGGGATTCAACAGATATTTATCTTGCACCGGACCCTGACCGTGAAGGCGAAGCCATCGCATGGCATACGGCTGAAATTCTCAAGAAGAAAGGCAGGAGGTTTCACAGGGTCCTTTTTCACGAACTGACACAAAATGCCATCCATGAAGCGATAAAAGCACCGGAACGACTCAACCAAAACAAATACGAAGCGCAGCAGGCTCGCAGGATATTGGATCGACTTGTTGGATACCAAATCTCCCCCCTGTTATGGCGAAAGGTAAAAGGAGGCCTCAGCGCAGGACGGGTTCAGTCGGTTGCCGTGAGAATCATTTGTGAAAGAGAACGTGCCATACAAGCCTTTGAATCCGAAGAATACTGGTCTATTACCGCCCATCTTGAGGACAATGCCCCACCGCCGTTTACGGCAAAACTCGTCAAGAAAAACGGCAAAAAGATCGGTATCCCCGATGAAAAAACATCTAATGACATTATCGAAGAGCTGTCAGAAGAAAAATTTATCGTTGGAAAGGTTCAGAAAAAAACAATAAAGAGGAACCCGTCTCCTCCGTTTATTACCAGTAAGCTCCAGCAGGAGGCGATCCGAAAACTGAGATTTTCAGCCAAAAAGACCATGCTTGTGGCGCAACAGCTCTATGAAGGCATAGAACTGGGTCCCGGCGAGCCGCAAGGTCTGATAACATACATGCGCACGGACTCCACTCGAATTGCAAAGGAAGCTGCCATGGAAGCCCTGGATTTTGTCAGGAAAAAATTCGGCAGCGCGTATGCGCCTTCAAGTCCGCGTTTTTTCAAAAACCGTAAAAAAGCGCAAGACGCCCATGAAGCCATACGCCCTACTTCGGTCTTTAATACACCGGATGAAATAAAACCCTTCCTATCCCAGGATCAATTTTCTTTATACGAACTCATCTGGAAACGCTTTGTTGCATCGCAGATGAGCCAAGCCCTCATCAATAAGGTTTCCGTGTCCGTCGGCGCAGGGTCGTACCTCTTTACCGCAAACGGTTCATCCGTGGCATTCCCCGGCTTTATGGCGCTTTATATGTCTGTTGACGAGCAGATCGAAACTGACAGCCAAAAGAAAAAAGATGATCTTCCCGAACTCAATGAAGGGATGATCTTAAAACTTAATCAGTTGGAACCGAAACAGCATTTTACCATTCCGCCGCCAAGATTCTCGGAGGCATCCCTGGTTAAGGAACTCGAAGAAAACGGCATCGGCAGACCCAGCACTTATGCCGCCATTTTGTCAACCATCCGGGAAAAGGGATATGTGAATCTGATCAAAGGATATTTTATGCCCAACGAACTGGGATTTATTGTTAACGATCTTTTAGTGGAAAGCTTTCCGGATGTCATCGATGTAGAATTTACGGCTAAAATGGAAGATGAGCTGGATCGAATTGAAGCGGCAGAGGTGGATTATTTAGATATTCTGACGCGATTTTACGAGGCCTTTAAAAAAGAGCTCGACGCGGCTTCAGAAGGAATGCTCAGCGTGAAAGGCATCGGTTTTCCCACCGACCTCACCTGCCCCGATTGCAATTCCCGATTGCATATCAAAGTCGGAAAGAACGGACAATTTCTCGGGTGCGCCAAATACCCGGAATGTAAATACACACGAAACTATTCGCGGGATGAAAAAGGGGCCATTCATGCCATCGAACCGACTTCAGGCAAGGTCTCGGACAGGGTTTGCGATAAATGCGGCAAACCCATGCTTATCAAAGAAGGAAGATACGGGTCATTTTACGCCTGTTCCGGTTATCCGGAATGTAAAAACACCCTGTCGACAAATACAAACCACAGCGGCAAAGCAACCGGCGTCCACTGTCCTGAAAACGGCTGCAGCGGAGAACTTGTTGAACGGTCATCTAAGCGGGGCAAAATCTTTTACGGCTGCAGCCGATTTCCGGACTGTACCTTTGCCATATGGGACAGGCCCATCGCAAAGAAATGCCCCGAATGCGGCGCCGAATTTCTGATGGAAAAAACAACGAAAAAGCGGGGAACTTTTCTGCTCTGTAATACCAACGGTTGCGGGTTTAAGCAGTCAATATGAGTCCTTGTAAAAATATTTTTTTACTTGATTTTTAGGCTGGGTGGTTTCTACGCAAAGAAAAATAAAATTAAGGTAACTTTTGTATAAAATATTTAAGATCTTCAGACGCAAGGCTCTGCCATAAGGTATCTTCTTCATGGGGTTCCAGGGTAATGACGGGCTTTAATCCATTTTCATCCAACATCTTAAAAAGACCTGTAAAATCTACATTTCCTTTTCCGATGGCCAAATGGCTGTCAGCTTCTCCGCTGTTGTCGTGAAGGTGAAGCGCCATTAACTTTTCACCCAGCATTCCCACCCATTCTTTGAGTGGACTTTTTCCAAAAACATGATGATGCCCTACATCCAAACAAAATCCGAATGCATCGGATGGAATCGTATCAAAAAGAACGCCGTGCACTTCAGGACTTGTCTCATAAACATTTTCCAGCAGGAGTTTAAAACCGAATCGTTCCGCCAGGCTGACATAGGATTTCCATGTTGCAATACTGTTGGGCAGCCACTCATTCCAAGTTTGTCTATAATGGGCTGGATCATAACCGGTGTGGCAAACCACATGAATCGGTTCGAAAATAGGAATGATCTCAAAAAACCGATTCAGCCGTTTTCGGGTGGCCGCCAGCAGCATGCTGTCGAGACCGCCCGGAACCAAATCCATAAATGGACCGTGCAATGTGAGTTTTCGTTGATTTATTTTTAAAATTTCTGCGATGTTTCTAAACGCTTTATCCGGTGTAGAATCCAGTGCATCGGCATCTATTCCGATTTCAGGATTCATGCCGTATTCTATAAACAAAGGAAGGTAATCATTTTTTAGTTTTAGAAAGGGGACATTCACCTGCACTTTTTCGAGTAATTTTATAAAATATCTTCGTTCATCCATCATCTTTTCTCATCAGAAAGCTAAGCCGCCTGAAAAAGCGTTGCACTTTTTCAGGCCGGTCTCGAGCGGCTTGATAGGCGGATTTTTATATCATCATAGTTATATATGTTGAATATCGATGATTAGAAGCCACGGCCATTCTTTGGTCCCCCTCGGCCACCGCCATATCCTCCCCGGCCACCACCTTGTCCTCCCCGGCCACCGCCTTGTCCCCCTCGGCCACCACCTTGTCCCCCTCGGCCACCGCCGTATCCTCCGCGACCACCGCCGTATCCTCCACGACCGCCGCCTTGTCCCCCTCTGCCATCGCTGTATC
>CAZQAF010000041.1:14080-27860 GCA_964591175.1 uncultured Desulfobacteraceae bacterium
CCACCGCCGTATCCTCCACGACCGCCGCCTTGTCCCCCTCTGCCATCGCTGTATCCACCTCGCCCACCACCTTGTCCTCCTCTACCACCGCGACTTTCGGTACGCGGGCGAGCCTCATTCACGTTAAGCACTCTTCCTTTTAGCTCTTTGCCGTTTAGGCCATCGATTGCAGACTGCCCTTCAGCTTTAGAGGCCATCTCCACGAATCCAAATCCTTTTGATTGACCACTATGCTTGTCTTTTATAATGGTGGCGGATTCAACCTGCCCGAATGGTTCTAAAGCCAGCCGCAAGTCATCTTCGGTGACCTCGTACGACAAATTCCCGACATAGATCTTCATTCTAATCTCCTTTTGTAATAAATTATAAATTTTCAATATGTTATCTTGATTCAACCGTATTCACTATTTTTGCTCCGCAGGTCCGAAAGAGCGGATGAAAAGATCGCGAAGGGCCTGCCGGCCGTCATCGGAAAGATTGCGGGTTCCGGTGCCGACAAACGTATCTGAGGTTATCACCGGTGTGTCCTCAACCCATTGGCTGTCCTCCCAGGAAAACCACCCTTTTCGGTCCTGATCATAGACGCTCAGCGGCCGGTTAAATAGTTTTGCCAGCTCGACCGCCCAGCCGGTTCCTCCCTTGACGGTATTGTCCGCCTGTATCCAGCCGACCGCAATAACATGGTGGCCGTTATTGACCATGTGAAAAATGGACTGGATGACTTTTCGGATCTTATCCGCCTTGGAGTAGGTGCGCTTCATCAGCTTGGATACAATTTCCATGCTGACATCGCCCTTTTGCAGCTCTTCCCGGTTCAGTACCCGGACGCCCCTCGTACGCTCGGCATTGTGCCCTTCAAATGATATGTTCACCTCTTTCATATACCAGGCCTCGGCAAGTTTGCCGAATTCCGCCTCAGACCCTCTGTGGCCGCCGCTGTACAGTGTGATTTTTGAAATGTCTGCCATTTTTGTATCTCCTGATTTTTTTAAAACGTTGTGCGATATGCAAAAAAACACCCCGCCGCGGGTTCCGCAGCGTGCGGGCCTAAAGTTAATTCAGCTTTTCTGTGTTGCAACCCTGGTCGTCATATTATTTTCAAACAAACCTGCCCCATATTCTTAAGCTTTCAATATTTCTCATCATTTTGTTTACGATCATTTGAGGTAATAGCTTGCCGTGGTCAGGCCCCTGTTGTGATCTCAATACATCTCGTATTTAACCAGCCTCCCGTCAAGCCCGCCGACCTTGATCGGTTTTTTCCATGATGCTTTCAGCCCGATTTTTTTGATATACTCCCGTTCTCCGAAATAAACAAAAGCAACCGAGCCTTTGCATTTTTGTTTCAGAAAATCGCCAAGATTTTGATAAAACACTTCGAGGTTCTCGTCTCCCCCCATCCGAATGCCGTAAGGCGGATTGGTTACAATAACATGCTTTTCAAGAGCGGGCAGCTTTCTGAAGTCCGCCCTTTCAACGCTTACGTTATTTCCGTAATGGAGCCCCATCAGGTTTGTCAGCGCCGCGCTGACAGCCTCCGCGGACACATCACTGCCTGCGATCAGTCCTTTCGGCAGTTCCCGGATGTGTCCGTCGGCCTCTTTTTTGACCTGCTTCCAGACAGCGCCGTCAAAGTCGGGCAGAAATTCAAAACCGAATCGACTCCTGAAAACACCCGCAGGGATATTGCTATAGCGCATGAGCGCTTCACACAAAAGGGTTCCCGAACCGCACAAAGGATCATATAAAGGAACAGAACCTTCCCATTTGCTGAATCGGATAATCGCTGCGGCGACGGTTTCCTGCATTGGCGCCGAAACGGTCTCCTCTCTGTATCCTCTCCGGTGAAGTGCACCTCCTGAAGTATCGAGGCTTATTACCGCTTTATCTTTCCTGATATGAAGGTTCAGCAAGATATCCGGATTTTTTACGGACACATCCGGACGCCGGCCGGTTTTTTCTTTGAAATAGTCGACAACCGCATCTTTAAGACGGAGGGCAGCGTACTTTGAATGCGAAATTGCGCTATCGGAAACATTCCCCAATACGGCAAAGGTATTGCCTTTTTCAAAAAAGTCTTTCCATTCGATCTGTTTGGCTTTCTGATACAGTGTATCGGTATCAGGACAAGCAAACGATTTTAACGGTGCCAGGCACCGTGAAAGAATCCTGGCCAGATAATTAATTCGATACAGGGTTAATTTGTCCGCCCTAAAATGAATTCCGCTGAATTCCGGCTGGATATCTTCGGCGCCGAGTTCAGATAACTCCTCCGCACCCGCTTCTTTTAAAGCGTCGGATACCTGGGCAAAATAACGGCAATCCTTCTGATACTGATATACCGCCGCTTGCCGCTTATCTCTTCTACGGCGTTTGACCCCATCGGCTCTCAAAGCGTTTCGATGAATATAACAGGAAGGCGGCATCAGGTATGCCCCAACACATCATGGGCCTTGTAAGCCGAGCCGAGGCGTTTAGTCTCGTCTGCGCTGAGCTTGATTAGAGTGGCCGAGACATCGTCCGGCGTGCGGTTGCCGGCTAAAAAGCCTCTGGCCAGCGGGCTCCAGGGGATCAAAGCGACGCCAATATCGTGGCAAAGCGGAATCATCTCACGCTCCTCTTCCCGATAAATCAGGTTGTAATGGTGGCGATATCGACCGGAAAAAACACCCTGGTGGCAATCACGACTTCGTCTCTTCGGATAAACTCCCGAAGAAACTTGCCGGTCAGCTCTTCCCATGCGCCTGCTGAATACATATCGGCGGTATCGAGCACCTTCTCGTATTCAACACGACGTTTAAGGTCGTGTCAATCCCTATTCTCTGGACCCAACGCTTAGTATAACCAATAGCCGTATGATCGCTGCACTTATTAAGCTTTTTCTTTATGTCGCCAAGTAGCGAAAAAAACAACCCCGTTTTTTGCTGACTGGTTATGGGATTTCCATGTCGCAATACTGTTGGCCCGTCATTCATTCCAATGCGCTTTATTTAACATGGAAAAAACCATTGCCAAGTTATCCGGGCTGAAAATTTTATTTTTTCAACTGACCGATATCCGGGTTTTTTTGGACAATTTGGAAACAAAATGCTTGACAACGGTTTTATAAACGAATAAAAAATAAATTTCCATTATAAATAAAAGGACAACATGAAGCTCACGGTCGTTAACAACCTTATTAGCCTTATTATTATCCTCGTAGTAGATGTACTTATCTGCTGCGAGGCAAAGGGTTGATAATGGCCTGATTTTCCGACCAAACCAAAAAAACAAAAACCGTTATCAGCCCTGAAAGCTGATAACGGTTTTTTTATTAAGGAGACAGAGCCTATGAAAAGCGACCTGGTTAAAAAAGGGGTGGAACGGGCGCCCCACCGCTCACTATTTAAAGCCATGGGATACACCGACGCCGAAATCCAAAGACCGCTCATCGGCATCGCCAATTCAGCCAATGCGATAATCCCCGGCCATATTCATCTGGACAAGATTGTCGAGGCCGTCAAAGCAGGGGTCTATATGGCAGGCGGTACGCCCATCGAGTTTGGTGTCATCGGAGTTTGTGACGGCATTGCCATGAACCATGAAGGAATGAAATATTCGCTGGCCAGCCGGGAGCTAATCGCCGACTCCATTGAGGTTATGGCCATTGCCCATGCGTTTGATGCCCTGGTTTTGGTTCCCAACTGCGATAAAATCATCCCCGGGATGTTGATGGCGGCGGCGCGTCTCGATCTCCCCGCCATTGTGGTCAGCGGCGGCCCCATGCTGGCTGGCAATCATCCCGTAAAGCCGAATACCGACCAAATAGATCTGATCACGGTTTTCGAATCCGTGGGTGCCGTACTATCCGGCGACATGACCGAAGATCAGCTCTCAAAGATTGAAGATGCGGCTTGCCCAACTTGCGGATCATGCGCCGGTATGTTCACTGCAAATTCCATGAACTGTCTAACCGAAGCCGTAGGCATGGGCCTGCCCGGCAACGGCACCATTCCCGCAGTCATGTCGGCCCGTATCCGGCTGGCCAAAGAATCCGGGATACAGATCATCCGCCTCTTGGAACAAAACATAACGCCGTCAAAAATTATGACCGCCCGGGCCTTTCAAAATGCGCTGACCGTGGATATGGCACTTGGATGTTCAACCAATACCGTGCTGCATCTTCCGGCGATCGCAGCGGAGGCAAACGTTACCATCGATCTTGATCAGATCAATGATATCAGCAAAGTCACGCCCCATCTGTGCGCTTTGAGTCCCGCAGGAATGCACCATCTTGAAGATCTGAACCGGGCGGGCGGCATTCAGGCGTTGATGAAAGAACTGTCCGGCACCGGTCTTATCAACACAGACTGTCTTACCGTAACCGGCGAAACCGTTAAAGAGAACATAGAGGGCTATAAAATCATGGACAACACGGTGATTCGATCACCGGCAAAGCCATATCATCAGGAGGGCGGCCTTGCGATACTTTTCGGCAACCTGGCTCCCGAAGGCGGCGTGGTCAAGCAGTCTGCTGTTTTGGATGAAATGCTGCGTCATGAAGGCCCGGCCCGGGTGTTTGATTCCGAGGAAGAAGCCACCCAGGCCATCATGGGCGGCAAAATTAAAAAAGGCGATGTTATCGTGGTTCGGTATGAAGGGCCCATGGGCGGCCCGGGGATGCGGGAAATGCTCACGCCGACATCGGCCATCGCCGGCATGAAGCTGGATTCCCATGTAGCGCTGCTGACCGACGGCCGATTTTCAGGCGGGACCCGGGGCGCGGCTATCGGTCATATATCACCTGAGGCCATGCAAAAAGGACCCATTGCCATCGTCAGGGACGGTGATCGGATTGCCATCGATATCCCTGCTAAAAAACTGACGCTCAAGGTTTCGGAAGACGAAATCCGGGAGCGGTTGTCCGGCTGGTCTCCTCCGCCGCCCAAGATCACCCGGGGCTATATGGCCCGGTATGCACGTATGGTTTCATCCGCCGCTAAAGGGGCGGTAGTAAAGTAAAAACAGATCGTCCGTGGAGCGACTTTTTTAAAAAAATACCCAGAGAGCTTCATTTTAATCAACAAATAAGGAAGGGAAGAACCATGAAACTCACAGGCGCACAAATTATGATGAAGGTTTTACAAGAAGAGGGGGTCGATACGATTTTCGGATATCCGGGCGGCGCCGTCATCGACATCTATGATGAACTCGAAAAAACGGACATCCGGCATGTCCTTGTTCGGCAAGAGGCCTGTGCCGTCCATGCCGCCGACGGCTATGCCCGAGCCGGCAGCCGCGTGGGGGTATGCCTGGTCACTTCCGGCCCTGGTGCGACCAACACCGTCAGCGGCATTGCATCCGCATACATGGATTCCATTCCTGTGGTCATATTTACCGGTCAGGTTCCCACCCACCTTATCGGCAACGACGCATTTCAGGAAGTCGACATCGTGGGAATTACGCGGCCATGTACCAAACACAACTATCTTGTCAAGCGAACAGAAGACCTTGCAAGAACCATCAAGGAAGCCTTCATGATTGCGAAATCAGGACGACCCGGACCTGTTCTGATCGATATCCCGAAGAATGTCGGCGCTACCGCCGTCGACTACAAGCCGGTTAAAAAAGTCAACCTAAAGTCTTATAATCCAACATACAGCCCCAATGTAAAACAGCTTCACAAGGTTGTGGAATTGATTAAAAATGCGAACAAACCCATGATCTTTGCCGGCGGTGGCGTCATTCTTTCGGGAGCTGCCAAGGAATTGACGGCGCTTGCCCGCAAAACCCAGATTCCGGTAACCACCTCCCTGATGGGTCTCGGCGGATTCCCGGGAACTGATCCGTTGTGGCTCGGCATGATCGGCATGCACGGCACATATCGCGCCAACATGTGCTCCGGCGAGTGCGACCTGCTGATCGGTATCGGGGTTCGATTTGACGACCGTGTGACCGGAAAAACAGATGTTTTTGCCGCCAATGCCAAAATCGTTCATATTGATATCGATCCCACCTCCATCCGGAAAAACATCCCGGTTACCGCTCCCGTTGTCGGAGACTGTAAAATCACCCTGGCCAAACTGAACCAACTGTTGAATAAGGAAGACCTGGGAGATTTAAAGAAAAAACGAAAGAAATGGTTTGATCAAATCCAACGATGGGTAGACAAGCAACCCCTCGCCTATACACAAAAAGACACCATCAAACCCCAATATGTGGTGGAAATGCTCTATAAACTGACCAAAGGTAAAGCCATTATCACCACCGAAGTGGGTCAAAATCAGATGTGGGCGGCACAGTATTACCACTTCGATCAACCCAACCATTTTATTACGTCGGGTGGACTAGGGTGTATGGGATTTGGCCTGCCGGCAGCCATCGGCGCGCAGCTCGCTCGTCCGGATAAGCTTGTCGTCGATGTTGCGGGCGACGGCAGCATCCAGATGAACATCCAGGAAATGACCACTGCGGTTCAATGCGGCCTCCCCATAAAAATTGTCATTCTCAACAACGGCTATCTCGGAATGGTCCGGCAATGGCAGCAGCTTTTTTTCAATAAGTGCTATGCCGCCACATGTCTGGATTGCGCGCCGGATTTCGTTAAACTTGCCGAAGCTTACGGGGCCGAGGGGTTAAGAGCAACAAAACCCGAAGAAGTCGAAACAATATTGAAAAAAGGACTTGCTTCGAAAAATACGGTGATTATGGATTTTCAGGTCGATAGAGAGGAGTGCGTTTATCCGATGGTTCCTGCCGGTGCGCCGGTGACCGAAATGCTTCTGGTTTAAATTATTCAACGCTGCTGCCAAAGAAAAGGATAAATACCATGATAGAAGAAAAACATATACTTTCGATTCTGGTGGATAATGAACCCGGCGTTCTTTCAAGAATCGCAGGATTGTTCAGTGGAAGAGGATTTAATATTGAAAGCCTGTGCGTTGCAGAAACTTTGGACCCGCAGGTATCGAGAGTGACATTGGTCACAAATGGGAACCCCCCGGTAATCGAGCAAATCGAAAAACAGCTGAATAAACTCATCAATGTGATCAAGGTTCACGATCTAACCGGAAAGGAGTATGTCAAAAGGGAGATGGCCCTCATAAAAGTGGTCGCCAAATCGGAACATCGTGCCGAAATCCTCAGGACGGTGGATATTTTCAGGTGCAAAGTGGTTGACGTCAGTTCCGAGCATTACACCATCGAAGTCACGGGCGACGAGGAGAAAATGAAGGCGATTTTGACCCTCTTAAAACCCATGGGAATCAAGGAAATCGCCCGGACGGGAATGATTGCCCTTTTCAGGAATTCGAAATAAAAACGTATTAGATTATAAAAGGAGAATAGCATGGCCAGAATTAACTTCGGCGGAACAGAAGAGGAAGTCATTACATCTGAAGAATTTTCTCTGGAAAAAGCCAAGGAAGTGCTTAAAGACGAAACCGTCGCCGTCCTTGGATATGGCGTTCAGGGGCCTGGACAAGCCTTGAACATGAAAGACAACGGTATCAATGTCATCGTCGGTCAGCGGGAAAACAGCAAATCCTGGGACCGTGCCGTTGAAGACGGTTTTGTTCCCGGTAAGACCCTTTTCCCCCTTGAAGAGGCAGCCCGAAAAGGAACCGTCATACAATTTTTGCTTTCAGACGCCGGTCAGGTGGCCACCTGGCCTGCTATCAAAAAATGCCTCAACGATGGAGATGCGCTTTATTTTTCCCACGGCTTCTCAATTGTTTATAAAGAACAAACTAGCATTGTTCCCCCTGAAAACATCGATGTCATCCTGGTGGCCCCCAAGGGATCCGGCCGAACCGTTCGAACCAACTTTTTGGACGGCAGCGGGATCAACTCGAGTTTTGCAATATTTAAAGACTACACCGGACGCGCCAAAGAAAGAACTTTGGCACTGGGGATCGCCATCGGTTCGGGCTATCTGTTCCCAACCACTTTTCAGAATGAGGTTTACAGCGATCTCACGGGGGAACGGGGGGTTCTGATGGGCTGTCTGGCCGGTGTCATGGAAGCCCAATACAACGTTTTGCGAAAACATGGCCATACACCAAGCGAAGCATTCAATGAAACCGTAGAAGAACTGACCCAGAGTCTGATCCGCCTTGTGGCGCAAAACGGTATGGATTGGATGTATGCGAACTGCAGTACCACTGCCCAGCGCGGTGCTCTGGACTGGAAACCGAAGTTTCGTGATGCGGTGGTTCCGCTCTTTGACGAACTCTATGAAAAAGTGGTGTCCGGCGTAGAAACCAAAAGAGTTCTGGAAGCCAACAGCGCGTCCGATTACCGCGAAAAACTCCAAAAAGAACTCGACGAGATCAAAAATTCGGAAATGTGGCAAGCCGGCGCTGCAGTACGGGCTTTGAGGCCTGAAAACAGGTAACAAGATCTTAAGTTTCAAGTGTCTAAAGTGAGCTAAAGTGAGCTAAAATTAAGGAATTATTTGGCCAGTTATATTTTAATGACAGCGCCTTAGCGCTACCTCAACTTTAGGCACTTTAGACCACTTCAAACTTTAGCTCACTTTATTTTGGGAGACAACATATGGAACCGATATTGCTGTACGACACCACCTTGAGAGATGGAACCCAAGGAGAAAACATCAGCTTCAGTGCCAAGGAAAAAATTAAGATTGCAAAAACATTGGATGATTTCGGGATCCATTATATCGAGGGGGGATGGCCGGGCTCAAATCCCAGAGATATGGAATTTTTCGATCTGGCACAGAAGACTAAATTTGAAAATGCCCACATCACAGCATTCGGCTCTACGCGAAAACCACGAATCGACCCTTCTGATGATTCGAATTTAAGAGCACTGCTAAAGGCCAAAACCCCTTCGGTGACCATCTTCGGAAAAACATGGGACTTGCATGTCCAAAAAGTCATGAGCAATACCCTTGAAGAGAACCTGGCCATGATCAGTGATTCCGTCGAATATCTGAAAAACGCGGATCGGGAAGTTATCTATGATGCCGAACACTTTTTTGACGGCTATAAGGCCAATCCGGATTATGCATTAAAAACCCTCGTTGCCGCAATGAATGCCGGCGCTGAATTTATTGTGCTGTGCGACACGAACGGCGGAACCCTTCCCATTGAAATCGAATCGATCATTGAAACGGTGCAAAAAAAGCTTTCAATGGTGTATAACACAAACAAGGATTCGTTACCGGTCAAGATCGGAATTCATACACACAATGACAGCGGTTTGGCGGTGGCCAACACGATTCACGCCGTAGAATGCGGTGCTGTGATGGTCCAAGGAACCATTAACGGATATGGAGAAAGATGCGGAAACGCCGATTTGACCTCTATCATACCCATTCTCCAATTTAAGATGAACCGGCAATGCGTTTCTGCTGAAAATATGGAAAAACTCAGATCACTTTCACGGTTTGTCAGCGAAACCGCCAATATGATTCCTTTGAAGGCCCGCCCATTTGTCGGCGAAAGTGCATTTGCTCACAAGGGCGGAATTCATGTCAGCGCCATCATGAAGGTCTCAAAAGCTTATGAGCATATGAATCCGGAGCTTGTGGGAAACCGGCGTCGCGTCCTGGTTTCAGATCTTTCCGGAAAAAGCAATATCGAATACAAAGCCAAAGAACTTGGCATCGAGCTGGGCGGCAACGGCTATGACAGCCGTAAAATCGTTACGGAAATAAAAAAAATGGAACAGGAAGGATATCAGTTTGACACGGCAAACGGATCGTTTAAGATCCTGCTCGAGAAATTTACCGAACAGTTCGAGCCGCTGTTTGATTTAAAATCTTTCCGGGTAACCATAGAAAAAGATTCAGACATGCCCTGTTCGGCCCACGCCACCATCAAAATCTCGGTGAGAGGACAGGATGAAATCACCGCTGCCGAAGGAGACGGCCCGGTGAGCGCCCTGGATAACGCTCTTCGCAAGGCGCTTGATAAATTCTATCCGGATCTGGATGCCATGCGCCTGATCGATTTTAAAGTCCGTGTCATTGACGGGCGCCAAGGTACAGCCGCAAGGGTTCGCGTGTCCATCGAGTCTCGAGACCATGACCATATTTGGAGCACCATCGGCGTTTCCGAAGATATTATTGAAGCGAGCTGGCAAGCCCTTGCCGATAGCTTTCAATATAAACTTGCAATGGGAAAGGAATAAAATTTTGAAAAAAAGAGATGGAATCAACGCCGCAGGACATTATTTATATTCTGTCCTGCGGCCCATGCTCGTTCGGATTTTGCCCGTTGTTAAAAAAGTAAAAATTTATTATCAACTGAACATCCACGAACAGGAGCAAAATCATGGAAGAACGAATCATTATTTTTGATACAACGTTAAGAGACGGCGAGCAATCTCCCGGCGCCAGTATGAACGCCGCGGAAAAGCTTCGGCTGGCCACACAATTGGAAAAGCTTGGCGTAGATGTACTGGAGGCCGGATTTCCGGCCGCCTCCGAAGGGGATTTTGATGCGGTATCCAAGATCGCCGGAAGACTCAAAAAAACCGAAGTCGCCGCCTTGGCGCGAACTTCCAAAAACGATATCGACCGGGCTTGGGGCGCTATTCAGCATGCGGCAAAACCAAGAATTCACACCTTCCTGGCGACATCCGACATCCATATGCATTACAAACTCAATATGACCCGGGATCAAGTCCTTAAAACCGCTTCGGAATCCGTAAAATATGCCAAAAGCTTTACCGACAATATCGAGTTTTCGGCAGAAGATGCGTCGCGAAGCGACCGGGATTTTCTCTGCAAGGTGTTTGAAACAGCCATCGGAGCCGGTGCGACGACCATCAATATCCCGGATACCGTGGGATACGCCATCCCCATGGAATTCGCAGATCTGGTAAAATATGTAATAGACCATACGCCCAACATTCATCAGGCCGTTGTCAGCGTTCACTGCCATAATGACCTTGGGCTTGCTACCGCCAATACCCTTGCCGCAATCAATAACGGCGCAAGACAGGCGGAAGTCACCATCAACGGCATCGGCGAACGCGCGGGAAACACCTCTCTGGAAGAAGTCGTTATGTCGCTTCATACAAGACCCAACTATCTGCCGTTTACATGTAACATCAAAACAGAGCAGATTTACCCCGCCAGCCGGCTGGCCAGCATGATCACCGGTATTATGATCCAGCCTAACAAGGCCATTGTGGGCGCCAATGCATTTGCTCACGAAGCGGGAATTCATCAGGACGGCGTTCTGAAAAATCCCATGACATACGAGATCATGAAACCCGACACCATCGGGCTCAGTGCGAGCAAGTTGGTTCTGGGAAAACACTCCGGGAGACATGCGCTTCGCTCTCACTTGAAGGAAATGGGGTACGATCTGTCCGACGAAGAATTAAAGCTCGTTTTTAAAAAATTCAAGGAACTGGCTGACAAAAAGAAACATGTTGTTGACGAGGATTTGGAAGTCATTATTACGGAAGGCATTCTAAGGACCGCCGACATTTTCCAGTTGGAATATCTGCATGTCACCAGCGGCACAACTGTCATTCCCATGGCAACGGTCAAACTCTCGATCAATGGAAGGCCGGTTCAGGGTACGGGATACGGAAACGGCCCCATCGATGCGGCATATGACTGTATTTCCAAACTGGCGGGAACAGAATCCGAACTCATGAGATTTTCCATCAGCGCCATCACCAGCGGAACAGACGCCCAGGGTGAAGTTACGGTACGGTTGAAAGAAAACGGTTTGGTGGCACTTGGACGCGGAGCGGACCCGGACATCATCACTGCCAGCGTGAAAGCCTACATCAACGGACTCAATCGCCTTGAATACCTGAAAGCCAATCCCATAAAGGCCATTGCTTAATTTAAGGGGGTTGTTTTGCCAAATTCTGAAGGGGCGCATACAAAGCCCCTTCAGAAACACGGCAGTCATTTTCTCAACGTCTTTTTGAAAATGCGAAACTTGAGCTCTTTTTTGAGCTACTTCCCATTTCCGATCATCTTATTTTTTAAATTTGTATCCGCGGGTTTTTCACCCAGCCATATTGAAAACACGGCCTTTTTAAAATCAAGCCCCTTAATGGTTCCCTTAAGCTGCCCTTTGATATAGACACTGATACCCTGCTCCGGAATGTAGATGATATCGTAGATATCGTTTTTCTCGGCGCTTTCTGAAAAAAAAGAATTGAATGTATCGATCTCGCTTTTAATCTGTGCAATGTTGTCGCCGGTTCCATTATTAAACCCTTCATTCCAGGCATTCACCAGCTTTTTGCGAGACACTTCATGGTATACAAAAACCATCCGAATGGCCATTGGTGCATCAGCATCGATGATTTTTTGAGGATCCGAGCTTTTTTCTTTTAAGTAAAGACCTGCTGCGTAAACTTTTATAAAAAGTTTTTTACGAAAGCCGGCGCCGTTTAAAAGCAATGTATCTTTGCCCGCAGTCAGGCTGTCGGGAAGGGTCACTTTACCCACCTGCTTTGCAATCGCAATGGAAGACATCATTAAAACAGCGAGTATGACAACCAGTATTTTTTTCATTATATCCCTCCTTTCAGGGTCCCGCATAAATAATGTTCTAAAAATATCCGGTTTAAATCTCGAGTGTTCCGATGATATCCGCAATGTCTCCAATATTCCGTTCCATCAGGAAGGCCTCGATGCCGTCGATGATATCTAAGGTGACCTGGGGATTGATAAAATTGGCGGTGCCCACTTGGACGGCTGTTGCACCGACAATCAAAAATTCCAGCGCATCTTTTGCCGTCATTATGCCGCCGATGCCGATCACCGGGACCTTGACGGTTTGTACCACCTGCCAGACCATGCGCAGTGCCACCGGCTTTATTGCGGGACCGGAAAGGCCGCCGGTAATATTGGCCAGCCTCGGACGCCGGGTTTCGATATTTATGGCCATGCCGGTAATGGTATTGATCAATGAAATCGAATCCGCACCCTCCCCTTCGGCGGCTTTTGCAATCTCTGTGATATCCGTGACATTGGGAGACAATTTGACCATCATCGGTCTTTTGGTGCGTTTTCTGATCGCCTTCACGATTTCTGCCGTAGATTCAGGATAAGCGCCGAATGCCATCCCGCCGGATTTTACATTGGGGCATGAAATATTGACCTCGATGCCCGAAACCACGTCTATATCTTCCAGGCGCGCGGCCAGTTCGGCATATTCTGCGATGCTTTTACCGTAGATATTGACAAATACCGGCGTGTTGAGCTTTTTTAAAAACGGCACTTTTTCTTCTTTAAATGCCTTCAATCCGACATTCTCAAGACCGATGGCGTTCAACATGCCGCAAGGTGTTTCAACGATCCTTTGCGGCGGATTTCCTTTGGAAGGTTCAAGGGACAATCCTTTGACGACGATCGCTCCGAGGCGCTTTAAATCAACAAATGCTTCGTACTCTCTGGCATATCCGAAAGTGCCGGATGCCGTCATCACCGGGTTGCTGATTTTAATCCGGCCGATATTCACATGCAGATTTGGTTTTTTAGAGGTCATAATTATAACTCATTTAAGTAAACACACATCATTCACAAAGATTAAATGTGCTGATCAATTCTCATTCAAGGCTTGTTTATAAAATAATTATTGATAGATTACAAGGATCTGTTTTAACATTCCCCAATCTATTTAGTAACTGAATGGTTAGGATCGTTGGGATGGCTAACACTGCCGATGAGACAGACGCAAATAACGTTCCAAACGATCATAACGTTCTAAACGATTCAAACCTGCAAAGAGAGCAAACAATACCAGAGGTAATCTAATGAAAAAAATTCTCGGCATTATCGGTTCTCCGAGAAGACTTG
>CAZQAF010000041.1:27960-32590 GCA_964591175.1 uncultured Desulfobacteraceae bacterium
ATGAAAAAAATTCTCGGCATTATCGGTTCTCCGAGAAGACTTGGCAATTGTGAAATCATGGTTAAGGAAATCAGCAACCAACTCACCATTCCCCATGAGTTGAATCTTTTGCGGCTTCAGGATTTCAACATCCTTCCCTGCAGAGGATGCTACCACTGTCTTTTCAACACCGAACACTGCATTCTCGAAGACGATTTAAACACAGTGATTCAGGCCATGGCCGATGCCGATGCCTTCATCGTCTCTGCGCCGACGTATTTTCTGGGAATCAACGCATCCCTTAAAATGCTTCTCGACAGAGGATTGTCATTTTACGCACACATGGATAATCTGTGGGGCAAACCGGCAATTGGAGTGGCCATCGCCGGCATTGAAGGAAAGGAAGGATACAGCCGGCTGGGGATTCAAAGTTTTTTAAAAATGATTTTCGCAGACGACAAAGATACTCGCGTACTATACGGCGCTTTGCCCGGAGAGGTTTTTCTCAACGAAAAAAACAAACAAGCGGCTGTTGAACTGGCTTCGGCGCTTTTTGGGCCCAAAACAGGAACAACCGGCCCTTGCTGTACTCAATGCGGCGGAGATACGTTTCGGTTTATGGCCGATCATCGCATCCAATGCATGCTTTGCAGCGACTACGGATCCGTAACAATGGCATCAGGATCCCTTTCGTTGAACATCGACAAAAGCGATCACGATTTTTTCTCCAGCAAAGAAGATGCGCTCAAACACAAGGAGTGGTTGCTCGGAATGAAATCCCGCTTTGTCCGGCACAAGAAATCGCTAAAGAAGATTACCCAAACCTACCTGAAGCAGGGAACCTGGATTAAACCACCGGAGAAAGAAACAGGAAGGAGTAAATAGAAAATAGGAAAGAGAAAAACTTCTTGGTTAAATCGTTGAATCTTTAAATATTTTTTGATTTAACCGTCATATAAATCTTGAGCAAAGCGGATTAGTTGATGTTAAATCGCGTTAATACGCGGCCTCCTTCATCCTCTTTCCTCTTTTCTCTTTCCTATTTCCTTTGAAGTTTTGCCTATTTCGACACCCTCTCAGCCAGTTCCGAATACGCCCGGGTCACTGCGGCATTTGCATATTTTTCCTGGAACGAAATGCCGCTGTCTCCGCAGGACACCATATTGGGATCAAAGGGAATTTTGCCCAAAAACGTAATGCCTGCCGAATCTGCGGTTTTCTTGCCGCCGCCGGACCCGAATAGATCCACCGCCTTATTGCAATGCGGACAGGTAAAGCCGCTCATGTTTTCGATGAGACCCAAGATATCCATTTTCACGGTTCTGCAAAAGCTGATCGATTTCCGGACATCCGCCAGGGACACTTCCTGGGGAGTCGTCACGATAATGGCTTTGGCGTCGCGAATGGTCTGGGCAATGGTCAATGGTTCATCACCGGTCCCCGGAGGCGAATCGATAATCAAAAAGTCGAGAGGACCCCACTCCACTTCGCCGATAAACTGCCGTATGGCAGAATATTTGAGAGGCCCCCGCCATATGATGGCGTCGTCTTTACTTGCAATCAGGGATTCAATGGATACCACTTTCAAGTTCTCCGAATACCGCATGGGATTCAGTTTGTTGTTTTTATTCAAATCAAGCATCCCTGTTAAACCGAGCATTCTCGGCACGTCGGGACCGTGCAAGTCGACATCCATGATCCCGACCATAAAGCCTTTTTTTGCAAGGGCCATGGCCAAATTAACAGAAGTGCTGGTCTTTCCGACGCCGCCCTTTCCGCTTAAAACAATATATTTGTGTTTAATCTTTTTTAAAGAGGCATCGACAGCAATATCCTCTTTTGTGGGCGCCTGTTTATTCTTTTGGGCAGCATCAAGGCTTTCATGAATTTGTACCATAACTATTAGCTCCTACATCGATAAAAATTTTCGTTGTGACATCTGGGGCAGCTTTGGGGCCTTCCCGTCCCCCACGGTTCCACCCATCTGTGTCTGCAATCGCGGCACAAGAATGCCCGCAAGTCATCAACCATTTTGTAATTTCCACCTTCAACATTAATGGCCTTCCCGTTGATCAAGGCATCTGCAACCACCCTTCGGGCCTGTTGGATAATTCGCCCGAAAGTCGCCCTCGAAACATTCATGTGGCGCCCGGCGTCTTCATGGGACATGCCGACAAGATCGGCAAGCCGTATTGCTTCGCGTTCATCCACCGCAAGACGAACCTCGGAAAGATCCCGCATGGGAATACCCCTGGGTTTGAAATAGTCGATATCCGGATTGAATGCCACCATGCGATGTTTTTTGGGTCGCGCCATATATACCTTCAGGTTGAAAGGTTCAGGGTTCTAATCATTTTTCCCGGCCCGCACTACTTTACAGGTGTTTCTGAAAATCATCCGTGCGAAACATGGTATATGAGTATATACTCGAATTAAATTAAGAATTTTTATTGTTATTGTCAAGGTTTTAGTTTTCATCTGATTGACAATAACCGCCGGCATGGTATTCTTATTTAAACACCGCATATGGAGAATTTAATGATGATGGAAGTGAAATCAATTAAAGACATGAAAGATTTTAAAAAAATACCCGAAATTCAAAAAAGCGCATGGGGATTTTCAGATCGTGATATCGAACCCCATCAGATGATGACAAGAGTTCAAAAATACGGGGGACTGGTTCAAGGACTCTATCTCAACGGCGAACTGGCCGGCTTTACCTATGCCATCCTCGCCAGATGGAAAGGAAAATATTTTATTTATTCTCACATGACCGGGGTCAGGAAAGAAGATCAGAAAAAAGGTTTTGGATTTTTGCTTAAAAAAGCACAAAGAGAAGAAGTATTAAACATGGGTTACGATATGATTCGTTGGAATTTTGATCCCCTCGAAGCCATGAATTCCTTTTTCAATATCCACAGACTCGGCAGCATCAGTGTCGAATATGAAAGGGATATTTATGGTACGGGAGAAAGCGGACTTCACAAAGGTCTTTCAACAGACAGACTTATTGCAACCTGGAACCTGAATTCGGATCGGGTGGTCAACAAAATGAACAAAAAAGATTCCCTGATTGTCGAGCAATTCCCCGAGAAGATTCCGGAAGATTTTTCTCAAAAAACAACCTATATAGAGATTCCAAAGGATATACGGTCATTGAAAAAGACGGATATCGACAAAGCCGTTCAATGGCGTATGAAAACGCGCCGCCTGTTTGAATCGGCGTTTCAGAACAACTATGTTGCGACAGATATCGTGTTTTCCGAGGATAAAAAAAGAATTTTCTATAAACTTTATAAAGCAAAAATGGACAAGGGATAAGTGAAAAAAATAAAACAAATCGATTCCGTTGAAATGTTTATTGTCAGACTGCCGCTTGTCACACCCTTTGAAACCAGTTTTTCCGTACAAACGCTCAAGGAAGTCTTATTATTGAAAATTATTTCAAATGAGGCCTGGGGATGGGGAGAGTGCGTAACGTCTCCGGATCCTTACTACTGCTATGAAACCAATAAAACCGCATCTCATATCATACAAGATTTCCTCGTTCCTATTCTGTCGACTATGAAAAACTTTTCCGTTGAAGGCGTTCTTGAAAGTTTTGAAAAAATCCGGGGACATTGGATGGCCAAGGCGACTGTAGAAAATGCCCTTTTGGATCTTATGGCCAGACAATGCCAAATTCCTCTTTTTGAACTCATCGGCGGAGAAAAGAAAAAAATCATGTCCGGGATCAGTATCGGGATCAAGGAAGACATTAACAATCTCTTGAAAACAATACAGACCGCATGTGATAAAAGATACCACCGAATAAAAATAAAAATAAAAAAAAATAAAGATATTAAGATACTGAAAAAGGTTAGAAGAACATTCCCGAATATTAAGCTCATGGCTGATGCCAACAGTGATTATACCCTTGAAGATCTGCATATTTTAAAAAAGCTGGATGAATTTGATTTAATGATGATCGAACAGCCGCTGAATTATGATGACATCTATTTTCATTCATTGCTTCAACATCAAATCCAAACGCCCGTCTGTCTTGATGAGTCCGTAAAAAATTTGAATGATGCAAAGACAGCCGCCGAGCTTGGAAGCTGCAAGATCATCAACATTAAACAGGGTCGTGTGGGAGGCATGCTAAATGCCAAAAAAATTCAGGCTTATTGCCGGAACAGCGGCATCGAGGCCTGGTCAGGCGGCATGCTTGAAACAGGAATCGGCAGGGCATTCAATCTTCATCTTCAAACATTGCCGGGTTTTGTTCTGCCGGGTGACACCTCCGAAACATCGCGGTATTTTGATGAAGATATTGTGAACAGACCTGTCATCCTGCAACCCGACGGCTTTATCGAAATTCCCGATGGAACCGGAATCGGTGTCGATGTCCTACCCGAAAGGCTTGAAAGATATAAAATTTTTTCAAAACGAATCCTGTAGAACCGAACCTCATGTGAAAGTTCTAGGGTGCCAAAATAGACCTTGACATTTTTGTTGATTTTAAGTTATTTTATAACCTTTTTGTCTACTTTGCAGATATGTAGATCGCTGGTTTATCGGTAACACATACATTTATTATCCGAAGAAATTAATGATAAGGTGACACAAATGATCGAGATTAGAATACACGGCCGAGGGGGCCAGGGGAACG
>CAZQAF010000042.1:0-32011 GCA_964591175.1 uncultured Desulfobacteraceae bacterium
GATGACCGACGGCAGAAAGCATCGAACTTGCAAATCCAAAAATAGATTTTCATGATATTTTTATGCCGGTTTATAAAAGCCTCATCCAAAAAGACTTTCCATACACCCCACCGCTTTCCCACCAATCAAAAGTACCACAATGTGGAATTCTGCTTGACAAGCAAATTTTTATTGCTTTATTTTAAAATATAAAAGGTTCCGATATTTACATCTCCAATCTATTCATTCTCCAGTGCAAACGTTTCTTGTTCAGTTGATCTCATTCTCGATTCGTTTCTCCTTTTCTAATAAATTATCAGGCAAATCTGTAGCGAACTCGATGACATTTCAGCTGGAGGTTAAAGATTATTTTTGGCTTGGGAGATATTTATGCCATACCGTATGCTTTGTTTAATTAAGCAGGTCCCGGATACTCGTAATATAACATTAAATGTATTGCGAGAAGATGGAACCGTAAATCGACAGGCTCTGCCGGCTATTGTCAATCCGGATGACCTATTCGCCTTGGAGATGGCCACTGGCATCAAGGATAAATACGGGGGAAAGATCACGGCGATGTCCATGGGACCGCCAATGGCGATTGAAGTGCTTAAAGATGCCTTAAGCCGGGGTGCTGATCAGGCAATCCTTCTGACCGACAAAAAATTTGCCGGTGCCGACACCTTGGCTACATCCAGCCTGCTGGAGTGGGCTATCAGAAAATATGGTGAACTTGATCTCATATTCTGCGGAAGGCAGGCAATTGACGGAGATACAGCTCAAGTAGGTCCACAGGTCGCCGAAAAACTTGATATACCACAGGTAACATTTGCGGAAGCCATAGAATATTTGAGTGAAAATGACATTGTCATCCGACGGACTATTGACAACGGATATGAACGCATCCGCGGCAGACTTCCGCTTCTCATTACCGTTACAAACACGGCGGATCATCCTCGGCCGCCTTCAATAAAACGTTTGATGTTTTGGAAAAAAGCTAACACCAAAAATAGCGTAAAAAGTATTCAAGAACAGGAAAAGCTTTCAGAAAAAGGACTTTTAATACCTGTTTGGGGTCTCGAAGAAATTGGCTGTTCGGCTGAAATTTGTGGTTTTGCAGGATCCGAAACTTGGATAAAAAATGTGGAAAATGTCAAGTTAATATCTCGTAACCCTAAACTCTTTGATACGACAGAGCAGGGAATAAAAAACCTTATTAATGAATTGGTCGAAGATCATATTATTTGAATAGAAGAACTATGGAAAACGGTGTTTGGGTATTTATAGAAAACGATTCAGGAACCGTTGCGGATATAAGTTATGAGCTTCTCGGGAAAGGAAGGGAACTGGCCGACCGATTGGGTTCCGAACTTGCATGTTTAATTATCGGGCACCAGATTTCAGATACGGCTCCGGAACTCATTGCATATGGCGCTGACAAGGTTTACGTGGCCGACGACTCACAATTGACCCATTATCTAACCTTGCCTTACGCTCGCATCGCAGTGGATCTCATAAAAGAATTTCGGCCGAGCATTCTGCTTATCGGTGCAACCAGTATTGGAAGAGACTTGGCCCCAAGAATAGCTTCTAACGTCAGAACAGGCTTGACGGCGGATTGCACGGATCTTCAAATCGGAGAGTACAAGTTTGGGAAGAAGACATGGAAGGAAATTCTTCTACAGATTCGTCCGGCTTTTGGCGGCAATGTTATCGCGACCATCGTGACGCCCGAAACCAGACCGCAAATGGCCACTGTCCGAGAAGGTGTTTTCAATAGACATCCTGCAGATTCTTTCAGAAGAGGACAAGTCGTTCAGTTGAATCCGGTCCTGACGGATCAGGACATGATACTCAAAGTTGTCGAACGCGTAAAGGCTGAAAAAAAGGTTAATCTGAAGTCCGCCAAAATTATCGTTTCCGGCGGCATGGGTGTGGGCTCGAAAGAGAATTTTGAAATTATTCATGAGCTCGCCGGCGTGCTGGGAGGACAGGTGGGGGCCTCACGCGCCGCGGTTGATGCCGGATTTATCGGCCGTGAACATCAGGTGGGCCAGACAGGGACAACCGTTCGCCCGAATCTGTATCTTGCATGCGGAATATCGGGAGCCATACAGCATCGGGCAGGTATTCAAGAGTCCAATAGAATCGTGGCCATAAACACTGATCTCCATGCACCGATATTTTCCATTGCCCAATACGGCATAATCGGTGACTTGAATGAGGTTATTCCCAAAATGATAAATGCCTATAAAAATAAGGATTAGAAGTGGCGAATTATTTTAGCGACAATGAGGATATCCAGTTTTATCTCAACGATGCTCGTCTCAAAGACATTTTCGAGTTAAGGGAAAAAGGATACACAGAAAACCATACATATCCGTTTGCACCGGAAGACTTTGAAGATGCGCTGGACAACTGCCAACATGTATTGTCTTTGGTTGGGCAACTGTCATCTGAAATATTGGCGCCGGCGGCTACCGATACTGATCGTCGCGGATGCACACTGGAAAACAATGTAGTGAGCTATGCACCAGGCACCCAGGAAGCTCTCAAACGCTTTACTCAAGCCGATTTGTTCGGCTTCACCCTACCACGAAAATACGGCGGCTTGAACTTTCCGCTCACCATCTACATGATGGCGGTTGAGATGGTTTCGCGGGCGGATGCAAGCTTTATGAACCTATATGGATTGCAGGAAATCGCCGAGACGATTAACGAGTTTGCAAGTCCCGAACTCAAAGAACGATACCTTCCCAAATTGGCTTCGGGTCAGTTCTCCGGTGCAATGGTGCTGACAGAGCCTGAGGCTGGGTCGGACCTGCAGGCGATCAGCCTTCGGGCAACATACGATGAAAATAAAGGATGCTGGTTTCTAAACGGCGTAAAGCATTTTATTTCAAACGGATGCGGTGATATCCTGCTCGTTTTTGCGCGTTCGGAGGAAAACATCCCCGGAGGTCGCGGCTTAAGCCTTTTTTTATATGAAAAAGACGAGAATCTGGTCGTGCGCCGCCTTGAAGACAAACTTGGCATTCGCGGGTCTCCCACCTGTGAGCTGCAATTTAAAAACTGCCGGGCGCATCTGATCGGCCAGCGTAAACGGGGATTGACAAGTTATTTCGTGCCCTTGATGAATGGCGCTCGGATTGGCGTCGGCGCTCAAAGCATAGGCATTGCCCAGGGAGCATATCAGTACGCCCTTAAATATGCAAAACAGCGCAAACAATTCGGAAAAAGCATCATCGAATTTCCGCCGGTGCTCGAAATGTTAACAAATATGCGCGTCCAGATTGAAGCAGCCCGCAGTCTTCTGTATGAATCCTCATTTATTGTCGATATGCAGCACGCTTATACGCATTACCGGGCAAATGATAAAGAAACCGCCGCCAAAATTAAGGAATTAACCCGTCTGGCAGGCCTGCTCACTCCCATGGCAAAGTATTACGCCTCTGAAATGTGTAACAAAGTCACTTATGATGCCATTCAAATCTTTGGTGGTGCCGGATATATGAGGGACTTTGAAGTCGAACGACTCTACCGGGATGCCCGAATAACAACCATATACGAAGGAACATCCCAGCTTCAAATCATTGCGGCAATCGGAGGAATAACTTCAGGTCTCTTCTTTTCGTTATTAAGTGAGAAGATGAGCCTCCGGTTCCCCGAATCGTTTAACCCCCCCATTGAAAAAATAAAAGCGTGTGAAAAATTATTAAAAAAAGCGGTGCGTCATGTAAAAGCTCGCAATGATCATATGTATACAGAGTATCATGCCCGAGGATTGGTTGATATGGCCGTTGAAATCCTACTGGCTGTATTGTTGCTAGAAAATTCAAGAAAATCCGATCGTAAATTTAATCTGGCAAAAAAATTTGTAGCGGATACGTTCCACAGGGTTCAGATGCTTTCCGGGAAAATCCTTTATAGCGATGAGAACATCGTTGATGAAGACCGGCGCTTACTTGATTAACCTTTGTTTCGTTTCATAATTCGCCTTTAAAACCGTGAAGGTTTTTAACGTTTAAAGTTCTTCATGAAAGGAGGAGCGAGATGATTATTAAAGAAATAGAGCTTTTTAAGGGTATAGACCCTGAAGTAATGAACGCGATAGCCGATAATAGTTCCGAAAAGACCTATGCTAAAGGAGAGGTAATATTTGAAAAGGATGAGGAAGCCGATCGACTTTATATTCTGGCAGAAGGGACTGTTAAGCTGAAAATAACAAATGGCGGCACCATAACGTATAGCCTGTCGGATCTGGGAGATATCTTCGGCTGGTCATGCATGGTTGAATCCGGGCGTTACACCGCTTCAGCCGTCTGTGCAACGGATTCAAAAGTGATAGAGATTAAAAGAGAGGCGCTGGATAAAATATTCACGCTTTACCCTCATTCGGGCATTAAAGTTTTAAAGCGACTGGCGGGAGTCTTTTCACAAAGAATTACAAATTCTTATCAGGACCTTTTATCTGCCAGAAGAACGGGGACTTCTCCGTCTTATGGTTAATGAAGCTCCCGGCAGCAACTTGCGGAGTATCAAAGCGTGATCCGGTGAAGGCGAATAAAATCGTGAAACGATTTTCTGAAACCCTCTTGAATGAACCTGCCTGATCTTATCATCGATACGCTCATTCAAGAAAAAGAATTGTTCCCCGTTTCCTATTTTACCGCGTAAAATTTTATGCTTTTCACTTGAGCCGGTACCTTTTCGGCTTTGCCTACAGCGGGATGAATTCAGGCATCACCCTCACCTGCCATTGCGAACTATCTTGATCACTATCGCAATTTTACCTCAATAAACAAATATTTTCGTCCGATAGACAAAAATAAGGGTGAAAAACTTTAGATATTCAACTATTGAAGTTTATGCCGATATGTTTTATCTTATTGTCCCTTCAAATTAACGCGGAAATCCTAATAAAAACTTATGAAATATTTCGCCAAAACGGTCATATGTTTGGCCGGTATCCTGATGATCGTTGTGTCCTGCATGCCGTTTAAACCCAAGGCGCGGGTATCTCCGGCCGGTGAAGTGCCGAAAACATTTTCATTGTATACGGCGAAATCCGAACCCATCAACCGATGGTGGGAAGAATTTAATGATGCCGAGCTGGACATGCTGATCGACACGGCGCTTTCCGGTAACTTTACCTTAAAGGAGGCCTGGTCGCGGCTCAATCAGGCCCGGGCCCTGGCCGTTCAGGCCGGTGCAGCCCTTTATCCGGATCTAACGGGTACGGCCGGAGCGTCTTACGAGCGTGAACGAACCCAAAACGGTTCCGGTAAAACCGAATCCAATGACAACTATTCTTTAGGGATTGTCAGCAGTTATGAACTGGACCTTTGGGGGCGTATCCGTTCCGGGCGCGAATCCGCGCTGCTGGAGACATCCGCTGTCCGGGAAGACCTAAACGCCGCCGCCATGACCTTGGCGGCAGAGGTGGCCAATCGCTGGATCAACATTCTTTCTCAGAAAATGCAGAAACAACTTCTTAAACGTCAGCTTAAAACCAATTTGCTGTACCTGGAGCTGACTGAACTGAGGTTTCGGAATGCAATGGTATCGGCGCTGGATGTTTATCAGCAAAAACAGATCGTTGAGAGCGTCAGGGCTGAAATCCCCCTGGTCGAGGCCCAGGAGCAGTTATTGAGACATGAACTGGCGGTTCTTCTGGGTAAGCCGCCCCGGACTTTTCTATCCATCACCCGGGAAGACTTGCCGATACCCACCGAACTTCCGGACACCGGACTGCCGGCGGATCTTTTGTCGGCCAGACCGGATTTGCGGGCCGCCGGGATGCGTCTAAAGGCAGCGGACTGGCAGGTGGCGTCAGCGAGGGCGAACCGTCTGCCGGCTATCAGCCTGACCGCCCGGGCCCGTTACGGCGAATCGGATATGGATGTCCTTTTCGACAACTGGCTGCTCAGTCTGGCCGGCAATTTAACCGCGCCGATATTCGACGGCAACAGGCGGGCGGCAGAGGTGGACCGCACCATGGCGGTGGCGGATGAAAATCTGGCCGCCTACCGGCAAACGGTGTTAACGGCCATTAAGGAAGTTGAGGATGCGCTGATCAGCGAATCCAAGCGGCGCGAACACATCAAAGGACTCGAAAAAGAAGCGGACACGGCCCAAAAAGCCCTTGTTGAAGCAGGAAATCGCTATCGCAACGGGCTCACCGACTATTTGCCGGTGCTGACCCAGCTGCTGACATTTCAGGGACTGGAAAGGGATTTAATCCAGCAGAAAACAAACCTGCTCATCACGCGGGTCAACCTTTATCGCGCGCTGGGTGGAACCTGGACGGAATCGCTGACGCCTTAATTTAGAAAACAAGCAGGAATAAAATGAACGAAAAAAACCATCAAAATATGTTGTCCGACGAACGGCCGAGGATCTTCAAACGACGGGGGATCGTCCTTAGGGGCTTTATATCGATAGCCATCCTGGGCGCCGGCATCGGCGCCGCATCCTATCTAAAGAACAGCTCGCCCAAAACCAAAAAACGGCCGCCGGCCAAACCGGTTCAGGTGGTTCGGATCGAGACCGTTCAGCCTTCCAGCTACCAGGTGACCATACCGGCCATGGGAACCGTTGTTCCGGACCGTGAAATTGTCCTGAAATCCCAGGTGTCCGGTGAAATTATCGAGGTCCATCCCGAATTCACCGAAGGCGGCCTGTTGAAAAAAGAAATGAAAATACTCCAGATCGACCCTGAAGATTACCAATTGAACCTGTCTCAGAAAAAGCGCGCCGTGACCGATGCCGAGTATGCCCTGAAACTGGAATTGGGCCATCAGAGTGTGGCCAAACGTGAATGGGAGCTGTTAAACGGTACCCGGCCGGCAAATGATATGGAAATGGAACTGGCGCTTCGCAAACCCCATCTGGATAAAGCCCGGGCATATCTGAAAGCCGCCGAAGCCGACCTGAAGAAGGCCATGCTCGAACTGGATCGAACCCGCATCACGGCACCGTTCAATGCCATGGTCCGCTCCACATCCGTGGATTTGGGCTCCCAGGTAACACCGCAAGCGTCTCTGGCCGAACTGGTGGGAACCGATGCCTACCGCATTCAAGCATCCGTACCGGTCGATCGCCTAAAATGGATTCAAATCCCCGCTAAGGCCGGAGAATCCGGATCAAAAAGCCTTGTTATTTACGGCCAGACCCACGAATGCCAAGGCAGAGTGATACGGCTGATGGGAGATTTGTCCGCCGAAGGACGCATGGCCCGCGTTCTGGTGGAGGTCAAAGACCCTCTCGGATTAAACGAACCTAAACAAAATCGCCCCCCGCTCCTCATCGGTGAGTACGTCCGGGTAAAAATTCAAGGCCGTATACTTGACAATGTATTTCAAATTCCGCGTCCCGCACTGAGAGATGACTCAAATGTGTGGATCGTCGATGAAAATGAAACATTGGAAATTCGAAAGGTCAGCCCGATCTGGCGTGACGCCGACATCGTTTTGCTGCAAAACGAACTTAAATCCGGTGAGCGCCTGATCATATCTGATCTGGCAGCGCCGGTGGCGGGCATGACGATTCGAGTGGATGGTTCTAAATCCGAGATGCAAGACCAACGAAACCCGGAAACGGCATCCGAAAAGGACAAAACTTCTTAACATGAGCCAATTGCCGACAAACGGTCATGAAAGAAAAGGACCCATTGCCTGGATGGCCGGTCACAGTGTGACGGCCAATCTGGTCATGCTGGTATTTTTGGTGGGAGGCCTCTTTTCGGGCTATCGTATCAAGAAGGAAGTTTTTCCCGACTTTGAACTGGATCAGGTTCAAATTACCGTTCCCTATCCCGGTGCCAGCCCCCAGGAAGTGGAACGGGGTATCATTTTGGCCATAGAAGAGGCGGTTCAGGGACTGGAAGGTGTCAATGAAGTCCGGGCATCGGCCAGAGAAGGAATCGGAACGGTTACCGTGGAAATGATTGAGGGTGAAAATCTGCAAAGACTGGCCCAGGACATCAAAAGCGAAGTCGACCGGATAACCTCATTTCCCGAAGAAGCCGAAGAGCCGCAGGTCACCATTGTTTCCAGAAAGCGCTTTGTCGTTTCATTGGCGCTTTACGGTAATCAGGGGGAGACGGTGTTGCGTGAATACGCGGAACATGTGCGGGACCGCCTGCTCCAGGATCCGGATATCACACAGGTGGAACTGGTCGGGGTGCGGAACTATGAGATCGGTATCGAAATCCCCCAACGCACGCTCCGGACGTATAATCTCACTCTCGATGAGGTGGCCAAACGGATCGGCAGAACATCTCTCGAGCTTCCCGGCGGTGCCGTCAAAGCGCCCGGCGGCGATATTCTGGTTCGTGTCAAAGAACGCAAGGACTTCGGACACGAATTCGGAAAGATCCCGATTATTACGGCCAACGACGGAACCCAGGTTCTGCTTGAAGATATCGCCGATATCAAAGACGGATTCGAAGAAACCGACCACGCCGCCACATATAACGGGAAACCCGCGGTCATCATCGAGGTTTACCGGGTCGGCGATCAAACCCCTGTTTCGGTATCCAGTGCCACCAAACGCGTGGTGGCGGCGGTCAACCGGGAATTGCCCCCCGGCCTTTCAATGGTTCTTCGTTACGATCGGTCGGATATTTATATGCAGCGTATGCAGTTGTTGATTAAAAACGGATTTATGGGGCTGGGTCTGGTTTTTGTTTTGCTGGCATTGTTTCTGGAGGTCCGGCTGGCCTTTTGGGTGGCGCTCGGTATTCCCATTTCTTTTCTGGGTTCCCTTTTATTTTTGCCGGCTGTGGACGTCAGCATCAATATGGTCTCCATGTTTGCATTTATCGTCACTTTAGGTATCGTGGTGGATGATGCCATCGTGGTCGGAGAAAACGTCTATCATCACCACCAGCGCGGGGTTCCCTGGCTAAAAGCCTCCATATTCGGAACCAGGGAAATTGCCATGCCGGTGACGTTCAGCGTACTGACCAACATGGTGACGTTCCTCCCCTTGTTTTTTGTTCCCGGGATTTTGGGAAAAGTTTTTAAACAGATTCCGGTGGTGGTGATCAGCGTGTTTGCCATTTCTCTGATCGAATGCTTTCTGATTCTGCCCGCCCACGTCGGCCACCAAAAACCAAAACGTAAAGGGTTCTTTGGCTGGCTGCATATCCGGCAGAAACGCTTCAGCGATGGTTTTGTCGGTCTGGTTAACCGGCGTTACGGGCCGCTGCTGGATCTGGTTCTGCGCTGGCGATATGTGACAGTGTCCATCGGGATCGCGATCTTACTGATTATGATCGGCTATGTGAAGAGCGGACACCTGGGATTTGAACTGTTTCCCAAAGTTGAATCCGATTATGCAAAAGTAACGGCCACGCTGCCCTTTGGCACGGCATTTCAGAAAACCGAAAAGATACAGCAGATGCTGGTGAGAGCGGCACAGGAAGTGGTTGATGAGAACGGCGGGAAAACACTGATGGAAGGAATTTTCGCCAGAATCAATGACAACCAGACCGATGTGCGGATTTACCTGACGCCGCCGGATAAGCGTCCGATGTCCACAGCGAAACTGACGGAACTCTGGCGTAAACGAGTAGGGGTTATTCCGGGATTGGAATCGATTTTGTTTGAATCCGATGCCGGCGGACCCGGCCGGGGTGCCGCCATTACCGTAGAACTCAGCCACAAAGATATTCACCGCTTGGAACAAGCCGCTAAAGATGTTGCAGACGCCCTGGCGTTTTTCCCCAATGTCAAAGATATCGACGACGGTTTCGCTCCCGGGAAACAACAGGTGGATTTTCAAATCAAACCCGAAGCCCGCAGTCTCGGATTGAGATCACAGGAAGTGGCCAGACAGGTAAGGCATTCGTATTACGGTGCCGAAGCCCTGCGGCAACAGCGGGGACGAAACGAGATCAAGGTAATGGTCCGGCTGCCAAAAAATGAACGGATTTCCGAATACAACCTGGAAGAAATGATATTGCGAACGCCGGCCGGAAACGAGATTCCGTTGCGATCGGCCGTATCAATACACCGCGGGCGGGCCTATACGGACATCAACCGCCGCGACAGCCGGCGGATCGTAACGGTTCAAGCCGATGTGCAACCCAGAAGCAAAGCCGGCCAGGTGCTTGCGTCGCTAAAATCCGAAACCCTGTCTGCATTGCAAAAGAAGTATCCGGGTCTAACATTTAGTTTTGAGGGGCGCCAGGCCGATCAACGCGATAGCATGCAGAGCCTGATGAAAGGTCTTCTGGTGGCGCTTATTGTGATTTACGCAATGCTCGCCATTCCGTTAAACAGCTATATCCAGCCACTGATCATTATGGCGGCCATTCCATTCGGCATTGTCGGCGCCGTGCTCGGCCACATGATCATGGGCTACAGTCTCAGCGTGCTCAGCATGTTCGGCGTGGTGGCGCTGTCCGGTGTGGTGGTCAACGATTCGCTGGTGCTGATCGATTTTGCCAACCGCAGGGAGCAGGCAGGCATGCGCCGGCGTGATGCCGTTCATCAGGCAGGCATTCAGCGATTTCGCCCGATTATTCTGACCACACTGACCACCTTCGGCGGCCTGTCGCCCATGATCTTCGAAACTTCCCGCCAGGCCCGATTTTTGATCCCCATGGCCCTTTCCTTGGGATACGGCATTCTGTTTGCAACCTTGATTACGCTGGTGCTGGTGCCGTCTCTTTATCTCATTGTTGACGATGTGCACAAGCTGATCCGAACCCAACCTGAAGCTGACAATCATGTTCACCCGGAGAGCGTCTAAGCCGAATCTTTCATGGAAATTTTCAAAAAACTCTTTTAAAGTTAAAAATGCGTATTCATAGCGAAAATTTTATCTTAATTTCTCAATAATTTTAACCTAAAAGACGGATAAAAATATGTTTAAAAAAAGTGGAAAAGGCAAAAGAATTCGCTTGCTTTTTTTATAAATGGGGTTAATGTGAATTGTCAGATTGACACACTTTTTTAACAGGAGGCAAAAAAAATGGATGACGCGATCTCACTTATACAATGCCCTAGAAAAGACGTTCACCAAGATGAAATTCAGGAGGAATGCGACGAACCTCCAAGTATACTTTTACCATTAACCCACCTACACCCCAAACCCCAGGAAGCTGCCATCCCCCGGAAGGCGGCGGTCGTTCTACCCTTTGCCGCCAGGCGACAGCCCAAAACATCCTGTAAAACCAGGACATTTAGACGAAAGTTCTTTCCAGCTGCAACGGATAAGGAATGGAACAACTGGCATTGGCAGATCAACAATCGAATTCATTCGATCCTTCAGCTTGGCCGGTATTTAGATCTATCTTCGGCGGAAACCGGTGCCTTGGGCAATTTGTCGGTCAAACTGCCGCTGGGAATCACACCCTATTATATGAGCCTTATCTCCCGGGAAGATCCTGATTCTGCGTTAAGAAAAACGGTGGTTCCGACGGTCCATGAATTTTTTAAGGCACCCGAAGAAGCCGACGACCCCCTTTGCGAAGATCACCAGAGTCCGGTGCCGGGACTTGTCCATCGGTACCCGGACAGAGTTCTTTTGCTTGCGCATGATTTTTGCTCTACCTATTGCCGGTACTGCACGCGCTCACGGGTTGTCGGACACGGACGATTATACCCCAACCGGGTTCGCCTGGAAAAGGCCATGGAATATATCCGGGCCAATACGCAAATCCGGGACGTGCTCATTTCCGGAGGGGACCCGCTGACATTGAGCGATGCCCGCCTGGATTGGATTCTCACCAAACTGCGACAGATACCCCATGTGGAAATTATCCGCATCGGGACGAAAGTTCCGGCGGTTTTGCCCCAGCGTATCACGGTCCCGTTGGTCAGAATGCTGCGCCGGCACCATCCGATATGGATGAGTCTTCATTTCACCCATCCGGATGAATGCACGCCCGAAGCCTATCGGGCCTGTGCCATGCTGGCCGATGCCGGCATCCCGTTGAACTCCCAGACCGTGCTGTTGGCCGGGGTGAACGACACCCTCGATACCATGACCCAACTGATGCACCAATTGCTGAAGATGCGGGTGAGACCCTATTATCTCTACCAATGCGATCCCATTTCAGGGTCGTCGCATTTTCGCACGCCTGTCGAGAAAGGATTGGAAATTATCCGGGGATTGAGAGGGTTTACCAGCGGCTATGCCGTCCCCACTTTTGTCATCGATGCCCCCGGTGGCGGCGGCAAGATTCCAATAATGCCCGACTACATCACGGGCCGCACCGATTCTGAGTGGATTCTGCGCAACTATGAAGGAAAAACTTTCCAGTATCCTGACCCGGAACATCATATATCCCCGGCGGTTGCGCACAACCTGGTAACCCATGAAGAAGTTGAGGGAATTCCATTGGAATAGATATCCTTTTCCATGACATCCAACATTGAAAGCGTTCTTCCGTTTGTGCCCGTTAAAGGGGGGACATGCTCAAGTGTCCCCCCGGAAGTTGCCGGCATCCGAGGATTACGCTGGAACTGGATGATATCGCGATAATGACGATTTCAAGGCTTGCCGACGGCAAGTCTTTTGTATTTAAGGCTTATTATTTTCGAATTTCGAGAAGTGTCTGTAGGAGGATCAATATGGCCGATCATGTGGTTCTATGTTCCCTTTGCGCGCAAAAAGGCAAAACCTGTTGCGTCGAGACGGATATTTTTGTAACAATGGGTGATGTGCGCCGGATCGTCGATTTTACGAAAAATCCGGATTTTTATGAATTTCGCGCTTGCACCACGGAGGCTTACAAAAATCAATGCGATGATCCCCAGTGGGATCGCCTGGTGTTTCGGCCAGATGGAACGCGCCGTGTCGTCAAGCGGGATGCTTCGGGCAGATGCCTGTTTTTGAGCGCCACGGGGTGTACCCTTCCGTTGGATGTTCGCCCGCTCATTTGCCGGTTGCACCCTCATCTTTACAACGCCCAGGGGCTTTATCCGGAACTGGCGCCGGAGTGTCCCGTACACCTGTTGCCGCCCGGCGAGCAGCCGGAACAATTGATTCAAGGATTTCGCCCGGAAGAGGCCCGGTACTGGCATCACCTCCTTTACCAGGAAATTATGGAAACAGGAGACATATCCCATGAAAATCGGTTTGACGTATGATCTTCGCGCCGACTATCTGGCCGCCGGCTACGATGAATTGGAAACCGCCGAGTTCGATCGGGAAGACACCATTGACGCACTTGAAACCGCCATCAAAGGGCTGGGGCATACAACGGATCGCATTGGCAATGGTTGCCGGCTCATTGAACGACTGGCCCGGGGAAACCGCTGGGATCTGGTCTTTAATATCGCCGAAGGCATCAACGGCATCGGCCGTGAAGCTCAGGTGCCGGCGATTCTGGATCTATATAACATTCCTTACACCTTCTCGGACCCTCTGGTCATGAGTCTGACCCTTCACAAAGGGTTGACCAAACGGGTCATCCGGGATGCAAAGATTCCCACATCCGATTTTTGCGTGGTAGAAAAAGAAAGTGACAAAATACCGGTGAGCTTTCCCCCGCCCTTTTTTATCAAGCCGGTAGCCGAAGGCACGGGAAAAGGGGTCAGCCCGCAATCCATTCTTCATCATGTCCGCGACCTGATCCCGGCCTGCGGCGTCATGCTGCGCACCTACCGGCAGCCGGTTCTGGTGGAACGGTATCTTTCCGGGAGAGAATTTACCGTCGGAATTATCGGCACAGGAATGGATGCCGAGGTCCTGGGCACCATTGAAGTGATTTTGCTGGCCGGCGCCGAAAAAGGGGTATATTCTTACATCAACAAGGAAAAGTGCGAGGAACTGGTTCAATATCGCCCGGTTCGATCCACGGAAGAATTGCCGGTCCGAAAAGCCGAAGATATCGCCCTGAATGCCTGGCGGGTTTTGGGGTGCCGGGATGCCGGCCGCGTGGATATCCGGTGCGACGAGGCTGATCAGCCTTTCTTTTTGGAAGTCAATCCACTGGCCGGGCTGCACCCGGACCATTCGGACCTGCCCATTATCTGCAAAGGGATTCCCCTTGCCTATGAGGTTTTGATCGAACGCATCCTTGCATCGGCCCTAAAGAGAATCGACGGGAACAAACCTTCGTGAAAGAAAACCACCCGATGCGTATTGCCGTCGTTCACAACGCGACAGCCCCTGAAGACCGGCCGGATGAACTGGATGTTCTGGTCCAGGCGGAGGCCGTCTCAAAATCATTGATAGAACTGGGCCACGATGTCGCTCAAATGCCGTGCACTTTGGACCTTTCAAGCATCAAAGATCGACTGATTGCCTTTGAACCTCAGTTGGTATTCAATCTGGTGGAATCTTTGGATGGCCAAGGCCGGTTGATCCATTTGTTCCCGGGTCTTCTGGATGCCATGGGGATATGTTACACCGGTTCGAGAACAGAAGCCGTTTTCGTGACCTCCCACAAGGCGCTGGCAAAGGAACGAATGGCGCTGGCAGGGCTTTCCACACCCGAGTGGATCGGTCCTTATCCGTGCAATTTTCCATGTGTTTACAAAAATTTGACGTCACCAAAAAAGCAACGCTGGCTGGTTAAATCCACATGGGAGCACGGTTCTTTGGGATTGGACGATGATGAGTCCGTCGAAACAAATGATCCCGAAACCTTGCGTCAAATTCTCGAAGAAAGAGCCGTAAAACTCGGTGGGAGCTGCTTTGCCGAAGTGTTTGTCGAGGGCCGGGAATTTAATCTCTCGATGCTCGAAGGCACGGCGGGAATTCAAGTGCTTCCTCCGGCGGAGATTATTTTCGAAAACTACGGCACCGAAAAACTAAGCATTGTGGGATACCGGGCAAAATGGGATACCTCGTCCTTCGAGTATCATCACACCCCCAGACGGTTCTACTTTCCGGCATCCGACGAACCCCTGCTTCAACAACTGAAAAATCAGGCGCTCCGCTGCTGGGAGGTCTTTGGACTCAAAGGGTATGCCCGCATCGATTTTCGCGTGGATTCAAATGGTTGTCCGTGGATTCTCGAAGTCAACGCCAATCCCTGTCTTTCTCCGGATGCCGGCTTTGCTGCAGCCATCGATCGATCCGGAATGACTTTTGTTCGCGCCATTGAAAGCATCGCAATGAACGGAATCCCGACAAAAAGGAAATGACCCCATGCTTCGCATCCGCCGTATTTATGATGATATTCTTCCTCGAAACAAGGAGGTCCTGCGACAGGTCAAAGACATTTTAAGGACCCGTTTCAAAGAGATTTCCCAAGAAGAGATCGACGAGATCGGTGAAAAGCTCCGCAATCCTTTTAAACATCAATTTCGTTCTATCCTGTTTGTGGCAGAGAACTATCACAAGAAGGTTTTGGGGTTTGCGTTTTTATTGTATGAACCCAAAATCAATTTTTGTTATTTAGACTGGATCGCCGCGGCCGGCGGAAAATCCGGTGGCGGGCTCGGCAGCGCCATCTATGACACGGTTCGGCAGGAGGCTGTGGATCTCAAGGCAAGAGGGCTTTTTTTCGAGTGCCTGCCGGACGACAAAAAAGCCTGTCCGGATGATGCCTTGATCAAGGACAATCGTTCAAGGCTCAGGTTTTATGAACGGTACGGCGCCCGTCCCATTATCAATACCGCCTATGAAACGCCGGTGACGCCCGGCGATACCTGTATGCCACATCTGGTCTACGACGGGCTGGGACAGACCAAACTTCCGGATTCGGCCTACGTTCGGAAGGTGGTGCGGGCCATTCTTGAACGAAAGTATGCCGACTATTGTCCCACCGAATACGTGGAAAAGGTCGTCAAGTCCATTCGAGACAACCCCGTTCAACTCAGGCCCCACCAATATGTCAAACCCGAGGCGGCACAGCCCCAGGTCAAAAGCCTTTCCTTGGAGCAGATCGGCCTGGTGGTCACGGACCATCATGCCGTCCATCATGTCCATGAGCGTGGATATGTGGAATCTCCGGTCAGGGTGCGCAGCATCCTGAAAGAACTTGATAAATCCGGAGTCTTTGCCCGGATCAAGCCCAAAAATTTTCCGGACAGACATCTCTTTACGGTGCACGACGACCGCTTCATCCGTTATCTCAAGCAAGCTTGCGCGGGGGTGCCCGAAGGGAAATCCCTTTATCCGTATGTGTTTCCCATTCGAAACAAGACCCGTCCGCCAAAGGAACCCTCGGTTCTTGCGGGATATTACTGCATCGACACCTTCACGCCCCTTAACCAAAATGCGTATATTGCCGCGCGCCGGGGCGTGGATTGCGCACTGACGGCGGCCCATGAAATTCTCGAAGGCCGGCGCATCGCCTATGCCCTGGTCCGGCCGCCGGGCCACCATGCCGAACGGAATTCTTTCGGGGGATTCTGCTATTTCAACAATGCCGCCATCGCTGCCCAATACCTTTCCGATTTTGGGAAAGTCGCTATTTTAGATATCGATTATCACCATGGCAACGGTGAGCAGGACATTTTCTACCGGCGATCGGATGTGCTGACAATTTCCATTCACGGGCACCCGAAATTTGCTTATCCCTATTTTTCGGGATTCGATGATGAACGCGGTGACGGTGACGGTGACGGTTTTAGCCTGAATCTTCCCCTGCCCGAAGCAGTGGATGGTAAAAAATATCGTCAAGCCTTGACCAAGGCCATTCGCAGGATAGAGCAGTTTGATCCTTATTTTCTCGTGGTGGCACTGGGTCTGGATACAGCCAAAGGAGATCCCACGGGATCGTGGTCCCTGGTGCCCAAAGATTTCGAGGCCAACGGTCGAATGATCGGAGAATTGGGACTTCCCACAGTGGTTGTCCAGGAGGGCGGATATCGGAATCGAACCCTGGGAACTAACGCCCTTCGCTTTTTCAACGGCCTGGCCGAAGCGGTTCATGGATTCCCAAAAGGTGAGCCGCGTTTGGATATTCTCCATGGCGTCAAGTTCCGTTACGACCTGGAACCGGCTGATCCCGAAAGGATTCGCCGACTAGTGGAGGTTACCGGCTTCTTTTATCCGGCAGAAGTGGATCTGGCCGAGGAACTGGTAAAAGAGCGGCTGTCAAACGGGCCTGTCAGCGGTTATTATTTTGTTCTGGCGGAATTTTACGGCCGTCTGGCCGGATATGGATGTTTTGGCCCGATTCCCTGTACGGCCACCAGCTACGACTTATACTGGATTGCAGTTCATCCGGACTTTCAGGGAAGAGGCCTGGGAAGACGGCTGTTGAAAGAAATCGAGCGTCTGGTTCAAGAAGCGGGCGGAACGCGCATCTATGTGGAAACGTCTCAGCGCCTCCAGTATGCCGCCACCCGGACTTTCTATGAAAATCGAGGCTACCGGCAGGAATCGGTTCTGGAAGATTTTTATGGGCCCGGGGATGCCAGGGTGACGTATTGCAAGGTCTTAAAGTCGATGCCGAAACAACAATAAGATCTATATCAAAAAATGCTTGACCTCCTTGGGCGGAACACCGATGACGCGAACGGTTTCGTGGCCTTTTGGGGTGGTCACCGACACGTCAACGGGTGTGAGTTCCGGGGCCTTACTGTAGCCGACACAGATGGAAGCCGCCAGCATTCTGGTTTCCCTGCCGCTGTCATTGGGTATCAAAACGATGGGACCTGGAATTTGTTTTGTCTTGATCATGGTGTCCAGATTCGGGTCATAAAATTTCTTTATATTTTCATTGTCTTTTTCGGTCCGACCTACGACAATTTTTGTGGTGAGGTTTAACCTTAGATGCCGACCATGCCTTAAAAGATAAAACTCCCTTTCGGCATAGGTGTCCTGGTGGTCAAAAAGGTCCTTGAGGCGGGATGCAAATCCTTTGTCCGTGAGAAGACAGCCGCCGGCCGGCGCCGGAAATTTAGAAATGCCGAATTCTTTGGCCAGTTTGAGCTGAGGCTTTCGGGATCTCCCTGTTATGTCCAGTAAAAGGTCCCTGTTGATCCATCCCTGTTGTTCGGGGACGGTCACCGGAAGCCTTTTTGCGCTCAAAGGGCGCAGAATATATCCGTCAAAGCCGGATTGTTTTTCCACATAGCGAAGCGAATTCATGGTTTGGGACATGGGGCGCTGCCCCAGCACCTCGCCGCTGAAAAGAAAATCAAGCCCCTTTTCTTTCATAATACTGCCTGCCAGGTTGAACATCAGTGCGTGACAGTCCAAACACGGGTTCATATTCTTCCCGTACCCGCAACGCGGATTTTTGAGCATCTCTATATAGGCCGATGTAATATTTTCAACCATCAGCGGTATCCGCGTGGTTTTTGAAGCCTCTTTTGCTTTGGTGGATGAAAAAAAAGGGGTTTCAAACGTTATCCATTGGACGTCGACACCCTGTTTTCTCAGCAACAGGGCGGACAGCATACTGTCCAACCCGCCGGAACAAAGCCCCAAAGCCTTCACTTTTTTTGATGACAAATTCATGATATAGATGAATTCAAAAATAAAAAGGATCGATAATGGCGAAACAAACAATTTTAAATAAAGATAAGGCCCGCGCTTTAAAAATTCAACAGATACTCAAAAAAACCTACCCTGAAGTCAAAACTCAGCTTCATCATGCCAATCCTTTTCAACTTCTGGTCTCGACCATATTGTCCGCCCAGTGTACGGATAAACAAGTGAATCAGGTGACGAAAGTGTTATTTCAGCGATTAAAAACACCGAAGGATTTTGCAAGCGCCTCCAATGAAACCATTGAGGCGCTGATTCGGCCCACCGGCTACTTTCGAAACAAAGCCAAAAACATTAAAAACTGTTCAAAACATCTTCTGGAAAAACATAACAGCCGGGTGCCTCAAATCCTGGACCAACTGGTAAAACTTCCCGGAGTGGGACGAAAAACCGCCAATGTGGTCCTCGGCAGCGCATTCAATATTCCGGGGATGGTTGTGGATACCCATGTGGCAAGAATATCAAAAAGACTCGGATTTACCGGAAGCAACAACCCGGTTAAAATCGAATATGATCTGATGGAAATCATTCCCAAAGAAAATTGGAACGACTTTTCTTTACAGCTGATCTATTTCGGAAGAGCCATATGTACGGCGAGAAAGCCTAAATGCCCCACCTGTCCGCTTTACGATCTGTGTGAATTCCCGGATAAAACCGCCAAAACATAATCCATCTATTTTCGGTCCATGTTTTGGTCTCGGTCCAGGATATCCCGGATTTTTCCTGCTATTTTCGCAATCCGAACCGGCTTGATGACCAGAGCGTCGATCCCCAATTGCGCGGCCTGGTCCTTGGCGATTTTTTCATCGAATCCCGTACATACAATCACCGGAATATCGGGACGGAAGAGACGCAATCTCCGGATCAGCTCCATTCCTGTCATCTGAGGCATGGTCAGGTTGGAGATCACCATGTCGTACGTCTCGGGATTTTTCCGGAACCGATCCAGGGCATCTATGCTGCTGGTCGTCGAATCGACGCGATAACCGAGTTCTTCAAACAGTGCATGCATCATTTCAATGATGTCTTCTTCGTCATCGACCAGTAAAAGCCTTTCATGGCCAAAAGGCATCTGTGCTTCAGCGGACATCTCAGATATATTGACCGAAGGCGTATCGATTACCGGCAAATAAATATCAACGGTTATCCCCTGATTCGCGATAGAGCCGACCTGCACCTTCCCCCCATACCGATGAACAATGTCATAAATGATGCCCAGACCCGTCACGCCACCCTCACTGTCATCCCGGATGCGGTGATACGGATCGAAGATATATTTTGCTTCGGCATGTTCAAGGCCGGCTCCTTTGACAATGACCGCCAGCTTAAGATAAGATCCGGCGCTCAAACCGACTTCGGATAAAAAATCCCCGGAATCCAAAGGCATTTCCGAAAGGGCAAATTCCATCACGCCGCCCTTTTCTTCCATGACTTGATAGGCATTGGCGGAAAGATTCATGATGATCTGCTGGATTTCTGATGGATCGGCCGACACCGGCCCGCAGGTTTTATCGATTTCCTGCCGGATATCAATGGTCGACGGAAGAGAGGCCCGCAACAGCTTTAGCGACTCCTTTATAACATACTGAATCTTTAAATTTTTTCTCTTGCATTCTTCTTTTGTACTGAAATTTTGAATCTGCTGGATCAGTTCTTTGGCCCGATCGGCGGCCTTTAGGACTGCTGACAGATTTTTATGGGCTTTACTGTTTTCAGGTACGTCAAACATGCACATCTCGGTGTAACCGATGATCGGGAAGAGAATATTGTTAAACTCATGGGCAATACCCCCTGCCAGAGTCCCGATGGCTTCCATCTTGTGAGCCTGTTGAAGCTGCTGTTTAAGTTCGGCTTTTTCTTTCTCCAGCCGATTGATTCGCAGCGCCATGTTCATCTGAGCCGTCAACTCGGATTTGTCTATGGGTTTCTGAAAAAAACCGTCTGCGCCGGCTTCCAATCCCTGAATATAACTTTTTGCGTCCGACACGGTATCGGTCATCATGAGGATCGGGATGTGTTTTGTGATATGGTCTGATTTAAGCTTTTTGCACACCTCATATCGATCCATCTCTTTTATCCCAAAATCCAGCAGCACAATTTCCGGAGATTCGGCTTTTGCGTTTTTCAACCCTTCGGTCCCGGATTGGGTGAAAACGACGGGACCGCCGGGAACGACATCCTTCAAAAAGCCGGAAATCGTATTTAACTCACCATTTTCAGGGGAAATTACCAAAATCTTTTTCATATTTTATCCTATTCAAAAAACTCCCTTTTCTTCAAAAGATGCGATCTGGTTTCCCGAATATCCGAGTTCACGGAGAATGGAAACCGTGCTCTCTCCAAACGCCACCGGCATGCTCCGAATCGAGCCCGGCGTTTCGCTCAGCCTGATCGGCACCCCAAGGTTGGCAATCTTTTCGCCATTTTTCCCAATCATGTCAACAACCATTTCCCTTTCCCGAAAATAGGGATCCGCCAGCACTTCTTTAAGATTCCGTACAGGGCCCCAACAGACATCGAGATCTGCAAGTTCAGACTCCCACTGGGCCAGTGTCTTTTTCCTGAATATTTTTCGCATCACATCGATAATTTCATCCCGACGTTTTTCATCGTACTGGAGCCCGGCATATTCAGGAACTCCCAAATGTTCACAAAGTTGTTTCCAGAAACGATTCTCCACGGCGCCAATGGAAATATATCGTCCGTCCGCGGTCTCGTAAGTATTATAAAAAGCGAAACGGTGGGAAAGCGTGGATTCGCCGCGTTTGGGAGATTCTCCGGTGTGTTGATATAAAAAAAGATCCAGCGACAGAAGGCTAATCATGCCATCGGTCATGGAAATATCGATATATTGGCCCTTTCCGGTCCTTTCCCGGGCAAACAACGCCAAAAGTATACCGATGGCCGCGTTCATCCCGCCGCCTGCGATATCCGCCACCTGGACAACTGGAATGGACGGCGGCCGGTCCGGTTCGCCCATAAGATCCAGCACGCCGGAATAAGCCATAAAATTCACATCATGTCCGGCTCGGTTTCGGTAAGTTCCGTTTTGTCCGTAGCCGGTTATGGAACAGTAAATAATGCCGGGATTGATGTTATTCACCGTGTCATAGTCGATGCCGAGCCGGTGAACAACCCCCGGTCGAAATCCTTCCATCAGGACATCGGCCTTGGCCGCCAAGCGAAAAAAAATTTCTTTGCCTTGGGGGGTTTTCAGGTTTAGGGTCATATGTTCTTTGTTTCGATTGACCGTTGAAATGAAAAAATCGTCCGATAAAAACCGTCTGTCCTCCACTGAAATCACCCGCGCACCATGATCGGCCAGAATCATGGAACAAAACGGGCCCGGCAGCAAGCGGGACAGGTCTAAAACCAATATGTTGGATAAGGAGCCGTTTTTAAACACGTTTTTATCTCCCATGGACTTTATTTGACACCATATCTATGAGACCTTTGAAAAATGTTCAATTTTGCCTGACGCCGGGATTGGGCAAAAGGGGGCGTTTTTCAAAGGTCTCATTTTAAACCTGTCGCCGACACCAGCTCACCCACAAAGCTCCCGACAACCACTTTGCTTTTTATTTTTACAGGAATTTTTCGTTTGTCCGCAGTCACCCACAATTTAATTTTTGCATTTTTGCTTTTCTCAAATACGCCACCGATATGTTTTATTTCGGGTTCTATGAGATATGTGTCGTATGTGCCGGATTTCACATGAATGGTCTCTCGTTTTATAACGGAAAGTCTGCCGATGATACATTCTTTCCCGTCTGTTATGGGGCGTTCGATGGTTGATTTTCCTTTGAAATCGACTAATCGAATAAAATAAAAGGCGGATAGCGGATCGAATGATCCGGGCAATATGTCGATGGGCGCCAGTTTTTCTTTGAAGTTGGTATATTGCGCTTTTTTGTTCTGCCAATCGAATTTTACAACAATATCCCTGTGGGATTTCCCTTCATTCTGCTTTTTTTTGTACAGGATCGAGTGAGTCACGTCGGCGCTTACATAGGCGTCTATTCTGTCACGCAACTTGTAAAATACATCGACAAAGGCATTTGATTCTGCGGTCAGCAAAAAATGATAGGCCTTTATACCGTTAATGGTTTCCATGGGAAGTACTTCGAGGGTACTCTCTCCGGCCGGTATAATCGTCCATCTGAGCTGAAAGGTCAGTTTTTCTCCCGGCTGAAAAGGAAGATCTTTCACTTCACCGCAAACGCCGGAACGCAGGCCGAATACCGACATGACCGAAACAAAAAGTGCGGCCCCTTTAAGCAATTTCATCAGGACATGGAAAGCATTTGAATGCACTTTGTTTTTCATACAAACCTTAGGAATAACGGGCTACAGCAAATCCGAATATTCCTTTTGAATAACATCAAACAATTCCTTACCGACGGCAAGCCCGATATCGATAAACTGGGGGCCGTATTTTTTCCCGGTGATCGTACGAAAGGTGTTTTTTATTTTGGAAAGTTTTTTCATTCCTTCGGGATAAAGATCCATAAACTGGGCAATAGGAATGTTGGAAAAAGATACCATAGCCCATACCGTATCTGAAAAGTTGTCCGGCCCCCAACGAAATTTATCAGCGTCATAAAGACAGTCGGATACCAGTGCACCTTCCGGCGTGCCGGTATTTTCCGATTTTTTAAAGGCTTCATGATTTCGAATCGCCCGGCAGATATCATCGACTTCATCAGATTTAAACGGAAAAACTTTCAACACCTGCTTTGCAAAAGCAGCGCCTTTAATCGCGTGATTTTCGTGCTTCCGCTGAATATCATGCAACAGACCGGCACATTGGACGATGACGACCCTCCGTTTGATAAATTTTTCCGGGCGGCCCACCAGGAGACTTTCAATAATCATTAATGTTCCGGCATCAATGGCGACTTTTAATGCGTGTTCAATCCCATGGCCTAAGTTATCTTCCAGGTGTTCGGCAACACATGATTGGAGTTTCTCTGTGAATGGATTTGTTTCAAGATATTGTCGGGATAATTCGTCGGCAAAAGAATAGTCTTGATAAAAATCAGGGGATGGATACCGGTTGACAATCTGACGGGCTCGTTGACGAATACGAGCATAAGTTATATTCATGTTCGTCACTGCGCTGAAAAAGCGATGTTTAATTTGGCGTAAGCATACACGAAATTTTTTATTTATGGGCAGGTTTCATGCAGAAGTCAAAGAAAAAAGCTTGCCGCAAACTTTCCATTGCCCGTTTTCCTTAATGACATGAATGATTTGATCCACTTTGTGCGTGGCGCCGATATTGAACATTTGCGCAATCACCGGGTAAATGGAATTTATCGCAACTCTTATTCTGCCGGTAATTCGAATTTGAGCTTCGGTATTGGTTTTTGAAATGGTTTCGGTTTCGATATGATACAGTTTGTTCTTCAGAAAATCAATGTTAAATCCGCGCGCTTTCGCCGTTTGAGCGGCATGGTATAAATATTGATCGACCACATTACCATCCTTGGAAACAAGTTCTTTTTTACAGATTCTTTTTGCCATTGACTTGTCAAGGTTAAAATAGGCTTTACTGAATTCGACAACAGCCTTGCTCGGTGTATCTCTGATGTCCGCCATAGAAAAGATTAACTGAACGACAATCCCGACGACGATAACCAGAATAATGCCTGCGCTTCTGCTTAAATGGGCCATCTATATTTCCTCCTTTTCATCTTCCGCTCACAATCGATTCATGCTTTTAAATTTGGTGGCATTATGATGCAAGCTCCCATTAAGCTCGCGGCGCTTGTCATCTGACCAAAAAAATGCAAAAGATCCGGAACCTCGCATTGCTGGTCCGGCTGAAAAAAACAGCTCGCCTATTCAAGGGATCTTTGATACCATGGAACAAACGCTGAAACAAGGATAAACTGGGCATTTCCTTTCAGGGATAAAGACTTTTTCTTTGACACGCGATTTATTTTTTTTTATATTTTGAATTTGATTCGGATATCATCTTGACGCAACTTTGTTCGTTTCATAACAATATGTCTATTTTCGTTTGGTTTTTGAATTCCCATGGAGTATGAAGTTTCAAAGGCGCTGCATCCTAAAAGCCCTTCCAACGGCAAGATAACGTCGCTGGGGGTATGCCTCGGTGCTTCGACCGTCTCCCTTGTCCAGTTGGAAAAGGACCGGCACCCCGATACAAACACCGCGACACCGCACAACAATAATTTTAAGATCGTAAAGCATTCCGTCTATCCCCACGAGGGAGATCCTAAAAAGACCCTGCTTCGAGCCATCAACGGTTTCGATCTGAACACCTTCGATAAGATTGTCGCCACTGGCAGACGATTTCGTTCATTTGTCAATTTGACCTCCATACCGGAACCTGAAGCCGTGGAATATGCCTACCGGTTTATCAAACCGCCGGATGTCATCTGCCCGGCAGTGGTTTCCGCCGGCGGTGAGACGTTTATGGTGTATGTTCTGAACCGTTTCGGTCAAATCTCCAACGTTCTTACCGGCAATAAGTGTGCCTCCGGAACCGGAGAATTCTTTCTCCAGCAGTTGCGAAGAATGGACGTCTCTTTAGAAGAGGCAACCCACTTCGCCACCAAAACCGAGCCGTATCTTGTCTCCGGACGTTGTTCGGTTTTTTGTAAATCCGATTGTACCCACGCCACCAACAAAGGAATTCCCAAATCAAAAGTAACCGCCGGCCTCTGCCGAATGATGTCCAAAAAAATTCTAGAGCTTTTGAAGAATGTGGATAGAAAAAACATCATGCTCACCGGCGGAACGGCTCGGAATCTGATGATGGTCGATCGGTTGCGCAAGGAGATTCCCGGATTGATCGTTCCGGATGAAGCCCCCTATTTTGAAGCGCTGGGCGCCGCGCTCTGGGGTCTGGAACACGAAACGACCGCCTTGGCCGGCATATCCGATCTGTTTGGCAGGGAAACGGCATCCTTTGACACGCTTCCGCCACTGAAAAATTTCAGCCACATGGTAGAATTTAAAACCATCGAAAAAGGCACGATTCAGGCCGGGGACACATGCATACTGGGTCTTGATGTGGGGTCCACCACCACCAAGGCGATACTTTTGCGAAAATCGGATGATGCAATGCTCGCTACCATCTATTTGCGCACCAGTGGCGATCCGGTGGGCGCCTCACGGCAATGTTACCGTGCCATTCTTGACCAAATTAAGAAAAACGTCGATCCGTCGGAAATATCCATAATCGGTTTGGGTGTTTGTGGTTCCGGCCGCCAAATTGCCGGCCTTCATGCCCTTACGGACGGCGTTATCAACGAAATCATCGCCCATGCCGCTGCTGCCGTTTATTTTGATCCCAAAGTGGATACTATTTTCGAAATCGGGGGGCAGGACGCCAAATATACCTATATTACCAATGCCGTAGCTTCGGATTATGCCATGAATGAAGCCTGTTCGGCCGGCACCGGATCTTTTTTGGAGGAATCCGCCCACGAGACCCTGGGGGTGGCCATGGAGGATATTGCCGATATCGCCATCAAAGGAAAAAAGCCGCCGAATTTCAACGATCAGTGCGCGGCATTTATCACCTCGGACATAAAAAATGCCATTCACGAAGGGGTCGCGCATGAAAATATCGTTGCCGGACTGGTCTATTCTATCTGCATGAACTACTCGAACCGGGTCAAGGGAAACCGGCCTGTGGGGGAGAAGGTGTTCATGCAAGGCGGTGTCTGCTATAACAAGGCCATACCCCTTGCCATGGCCTCTTTGGTGGGTAAACCCATCATCGTTCCCCCGGAACCCGGACTTATGGGCGCCTATGGTGTGGCACTGGAGGTTAAAAACCGAATTGATGCCGGAATACTGCGAAAACAACACTTCGATCTTGATGTGTTGGTAAACCGGCAGGTTCGGTATGGAAAATCGTTTATTTGCAAAGGCGGCAAAGAAAAATGCGATCGCCGATGCGATATCGCCATGATCGATATCGAAGGAACCCGGTACCCGTTCGGCGGCGCCTGTAACCGGTATTATAATTTGCGTCATAAAATCAAATATAACGTTCAGCAACTGGATCTGGTAAGGCTGCGGCAGCAACTGGTTTTTGAAATATATGGTGTTCAACCGACATCCGATGACTTCGGGGATATCCGGAAAAACAAAATAAAAAAACCCCGAAAGATAGTCGCCATCAATAAAAGTTTTTTGGTCAACACGTATTATCCGCTGTATTCGACATTTTTTGCAAAACTCGGATTTGATGTTGTTGTTCCGGACACCTATACCCAAAAAGGGATCGAACAAAAAAATGCCGCTTTTTGCTACCCGGCGGAATTGGCGCATGGTTTTTTTCACACGCTTATCGGAATGGAAAATCCGCCGGATTACATCTTTTTACCTCATTTTAAGGCCGTTCCCACCTCTGACGGCCATTCCAGTTCACAGGTTTGTCCCTTCGTTCAAGGGGAAACATTCTATCTTCAAGCCACATTTCGCAAAAAAATCGATGAAATAAAAGCCAAAGGCACAAAACTTCTGAGCCCTCTTCTTGATATGACCGATGGTTTGAAGGCCGCCCAAAGTACGTTTATTCAAACGGCCAGTCAAATGGGGATTAAACGAAAAACCGCATTGTCCGCATTTGCGGCCGCCGTCAAACGACAAAGGGCCTGCATGGCCGACATGAGACGTGCCGGCGAAAAAATGCTGCAACAACTCGAAGCGGATCCGGAGCGGATCGCCGTGGTGATTTTTGGCCGGCCATACAACGGATTCGTTGAAGAGGCGCACATGGGGATTCCCCACAAACTCGCATCACGGGGTATCCCGGTTCTGCCCTTTGATTTCTTTTCGATCAACCATGAACCCTCAAAGGAGCACATGTACTGGGGAATGGGGCAGCGGATTCTTCAGGTGGCCAGGAAAGTCAAAAAACATCCTCAGCTTTTCGGCGTGTATATCACCAACTTTTCCTGTGGACCGGATTCGTTTATTCTTGGATATTTCAGAGATATCATGGGCCGCAAGCCTTCTTTAACCCTTGAACTGGACAGTCATACGGCCGATGCCGGCTTGGAAACCCGGATCGAAGCATTTATCGATATTATCTCCGCATACCGGCAACTGGCAGTCAAAGAAATTAAGGCGCCAAATAGACGAATGTTTACGCCGGCCCATACAGCCATGGATAACGGCATTCCAAAGGTTGTCACATCTTCGGGCGAAGCCCTGCCCATGACCCACCCGCGTGTGAAGCTGCTGATACCATCCATGGGCAAACTTGCGACAGAATCTTTGGCCGCCATATTTCGCAGTAGTGGCTTCAATGCCGTGGTGCATCCCCCGTCGGACGAAACAATTTTGAAACTCGGACGGGCAAATACATCCTGCAAAGAGTGCCTGCCCCTGATACTCACCACCGGAACCATGCTCAACTATATTTTCAATGAAAAAAAAGCAGATGACGTCCTGGCATATTTCATGTTGACCGGCTCCGGTCCGTGCCGGTTCGGGCAGTATCGAATTTTTATGGAAGATCTGGTGAAAAGGCTTAAGATACCGGATGTGGCGATCTTTTCACTCACATCAGAAAACTCTTACGCCGGTATGGGCAATGATTTTCAACTCCGGGCATGGTGCGGCGTTGTGGTATCCGATATCATGGAGGATATTCGTTCAATGCTGCTGGCCAATGCCCTCAGTGTTGAATCGGCAATGGAAATTTTTAATAATGAATGGGACTTGATTATCGACGCATATGGAGAAAAAGATTTCTCAACCCTTGAGAATCAACTCGTTCGAACCGCCGAAGCAATCCGAAAAATACCTCTCAAACGCCCGCAGGAAACCGTGCCGGTCATTTCTCTTGTGGGCGAGATATTTGTGCGAAGAGATGGATTGTCGCGACAGTATCTAACGGAACAGTTGGCTAAAAAAGGATTTGCCGTCATTTGTTCGCCGATTGCCGAGTGGGTGCTTTATGCGGATTATCTGGTGGATAAAGGACTCGCTGATTGCGACATGTCAATGCGAGAAAAGTTGCTGTTTTTACTGAAAAAAAGATATATGTCCCGATACATGAAACGTATCAAATCCATACTGGCATCTTCAGGCTTGGTTCATTCAACGCCGTTAAACATTCGAACCGTCATCAACAACGCATCCCCCCATTTATCGATCAATCTGCCCGGTGAAGCCATTCTGACGGTGGGAAGCTCCCTGACCGAAATCGCGTCACACACCTGCGGCGTTATCGCCATCGGTCCTTTTGGTTGTATGCCGAACCGCCTGGCGGAAGCCCTCCTCAGCGAATCCATGACGCGTGAGGGAAAACTGGCAACGGACCGAGGCAATCCCCGACTCCGATCATTACTCACCGATATCGATGACTTGCCCTTTTTAGCCGTAGAAAGCGACGGCTCGCCTTTTCCCCAGGTCATCACCGCAAAATTGGAAAGCTTTTGTTTGCGTGCGGAAAGACTGCATCATAAAATGCTTGAAATGCAAAATAACAGTAAATTCAAACATCATTAGAAATAATATCCCACCCACGATCCCGTTTGAACGCTCGCTTTTATAAAAATTTCTTGACAGTATCCGCAGATACGTTTAGATTCATAGCCTTTAAAATTCCAGTTGACGCTTAAGATAATGATATTGAATTTATCGCTTATATGTTTTATAATATTATATTAATTCTCAGGAACGTAAACAGCACCGTTTGAACATCAAGGAGGGTTTAATAAGATGAACGAATTGCTGGCTCCCGGCGGCAGCCTTGAAATGGTGGAAGCCGTGTTGCAAAGCGGCGCCAATGCCGTCTATGTCGGGGCAAAAGGTTTCAGCAGAAGAAAGTGCGCCTGGGAACTGGAAGACAGTCAAATCAAAGAAGCGGTTCATATCGCCGATAACCTCGGCGGCAAGATTCGTGTGGCGGTGAATGCGGAAGTTCAGGAAAATCAGTTTATCCGCGTGCTGAACAAAGTGGCCAAATGGTCGCAATTTGGCATCGAAGGGGTTATTATCAAGACACCGGATCTTATGAGACTCATTCATAGCAATTATCCTGAATTGGTCATCCATGCCAGTGTAGGCTGTAATATCCAGACCAGAAAAGAGATGGAATATTACCGTGATGCCGGCGCCACTCAGATTGTGGCCAGCACCGAAATCGATACGGTAAAAAAACTTGCCGCATATAAAAAAGAAGCGGATGATGTCGGCGTTCTAACTGAAATACTGATCCACGGTAATCGATGCATCGGTGGAGTGGGGAACTGCCTGTTCCATGAAATGACCAGCGACTCCTATGTTAAAAAAATATATCACGATGAAGACGGCAACGAAATCACAGAGTACGAGGGATGGCCGGATAGAAGCGGCAGCTGTTTTCGTTTCTGTCTGCTTACCGAGGCGCAGCGGGAAAAATTGATGCGTCGCAAAGGAAAAAGCGCGGCGGAAGTTACCCACATCAATGAAAGAATCCGGGTTCGACCGAACATCGCCTTTGCCATTCGGGGTGAAGAACTCAAACGATATATCGATCTGGGATTGCAAACCTTAAAAGTTCAGGGACGTGAATATCCTGTTGCATTGATCGCCAATATGATTCAGGCATACCGATTGCTCATCGACGGATTCGTCCAGGGGAAAGATCTGTCGGACCCCGAAATGGCGACCGCCGATAAAGCCATCCAAAGCCTGGCGGAAGACCGCGACCGGGCCCGCAAGGAAAAAACCCGGGAACTGCACGGGCAAATAAAAGGGATCGAAGTCAGTTAGCGCCCATCCATTTCAAAACCGATACAAATATAGCGGCGTTGGGCCCAAAGAAGGTCCTGTGAACGCAAATACTATCGGAGATTCAGAAAATGACCAAAGTCTATGTTGTTCGTCATGGCCAAACCGCCTGGAATCTGGAAGAGGTATTTCGGGGCCGCATGGATATTCCGTTGGATGAAACCGGAAAAAAAGAAGTGCATCTGGCCGGTGAAGCCCTCAAAGACGAAACACTCCACGCCATTTACAGCAGCCCCTTGTCCCGATCCATGGAAACGGCTGAAAATATAGCCAAATTTCAAAACATTCCCGTCACTCCCCTTGAGGCCATTGTTGACATCAGCTATGGTGAATGGGAAGGCGTCAGCCTGGCTGAAGTTCAAAAAAAATATCCGGACCTTTACAATCTGTGGATGAAGAAACCCCACGAGGTTACGTTTCCCAATGGGGAGAGTCTGAAAGGGGTTCGGGTGCGCGTCATGGACGCCATTGAACATCTTATTGAAAAACATCAAAATGAGAACATCGCCCTGGTCGCTCACCGGGTGCCGAACAAGGTCATCTGTTGCAGCCTTATAGGGATAGACAATAGTAATTTCTGGCGAATTCAACAAGATACAGCCAGTACCAATTGTTTTGTTTATACCGGCGGGCAGTGGATCGTTTCATATCTGAATGACACTTCCTACCTCAAAGTGTTGGGGAAACCCGCTCTTTCCGATTTTTAGCGGAATAATAATGAAAAAAACCGGCGTGTTTTACCATCCCAGTTTCAGTCGCAGAAGCTATTTAACCCGTGGCGCCCGGCTGGAAGATTTCCCTGGCGCCATCGAACATTTATTGGCTCTCGATAATGTCGCGCTGTATGAATCGCCCCCCATCGAAGAGAAATGGATACTGAAGGTACATACCCCGGAACTTATCCGGGGCGTGGAGGCAGACCATCTTTGTTCAACCGCCTGGCACTCGGTGGGCGGTGTGGTTCTGGCCGGAGAAAAAATCTGTATTGGCGAGATCGACAATGCCTTTGCCCTCATCGGCGCGGGAGGCCATCATTCCGGTAAAGATTATTTCGGCGGCTATTGCTGTTTCAACGATGTGGTCATTGCCATTACCTATCTTCGCGAGGTCCACAACATCCGGCGTTTTGCCATCATGGATACGGATGCTCATCATGGAGACGGCACCCGGGATCTCATCAAAAACGATCCGGAGGTGCTCCATGTATGCTGCTGTGGGATGGCGTCCGACTCATCCGACGGCACCAAAGCAGACATCCGGGCGCCGGGCAGCTATTGGGGATTTTCGTACGGCGACGAAAAAGCCGCAAATGCCGACCAGCAATACGCGGATAACATAAAAAATGAATTTTATCCGCGCGTCAAAGCGTTTAAGCCGGACCTGATTTTCTGGTACTTTGGGTTTGACACCCACCAGGGCGATTACGGCAGTCTGGGCTTGAGCAGCCGATGTTATGAAGACATCGCCCGCTTTATGAAACAAACCGCCGAAGAGGTATCCGGCGGCCGCTTGGAAGTGGTTTTGGGCGGCGGCTCCCGCACGGACATCGCCACTGCCGTGATCCCCCCTATCATTGAAATTCTGGCAAAATAACTTTAAAAATCCTATCTTAACTAAAATATTATAATTTATAGAAACTGAAGCCTTTGAGAAATGTTCATTTTTGTTCGAGTTCAAGGAAGCGGAAGATTTTAACCGCCCCGATGAAAATCCACCGGGACAAGCATCCATACTTTAAGTATTTCGAGGATTGAAATCTGAGTTTGACCCCGGAGGAATAGGCTTCGCATTTCACGGGGCAGGCGCAGAAACTTGTCCGCCTCACCGCCAGCGGCATCTTCGACCGGCGGAT
>CAZQAF010000043.1:0-3015 GCA_964591175.1 uncultured Desulfobacteraceae bacterium
GAGGACGGAAGGCTGAGGGCTGAGTTCAGTGTTCAGCGTTCGGAGTTCAGAAAATCAGAAAAAGCTAAAGATTGGGGTCGAAAGATGAACATTGCAAACAATTTGGCGTTTGTTGTTTTTCCGTATTTAATGCTCACCGTTTTTGTGGTCGGCCATATTTATCGCTATGTGACCGATTCGTTCGGATGGAACGCGAGATCCAGTGAGTTTTTGGAAAAAAAGCAGCTTTTTTACGGCGCGACCATATTTCACTGGGGAATTCTGTTGACCCTTTTGGGCCATGCCGGAGGGCTGCTGATCCCTCAGAAGGTCTTTGACGTCGCCGGCATCAACGGAGACACCCACACCATGATTGCTTATTATACCGGATGGGTTGCCGGAGGTGCTGCATTTGCAGGCGCAGTACTTTTGCTGTTGCGCAGGATAACCCGCAGAAGAATACAGGCGACGACCCGCGTGAATGACTACGTCACCTTGCTCGGATTGATTCTCGTAACCGGACTCGGTTTCTACAATGTGATATTCGGCCACTTTTACATTCTGGATACCGTGGCGCCGTGGATTCGAAGCATTGTGACGTTTTCACCTGAGCCGGAGCTGATGATCGGTGTCCCCTTGAGTTACAAGTTTCATATTCTCAGTGCGCTTGCATTGCTCGGATTTTCTCCGTTCAGCCGTCTCGTGCATATTTGGAGCGCGCCGTTTACCTATGTCCTGAGAGGCCGGATTGTGTTTCGCCGCAGTGTTACGGAATTTTGAAGAAAATTTTAAACTTAAAAAGGGGGTCAAATGGATGAAAATGTTTGTTATGCCAAATCTTCCCCCCGGGAAGCGTTAACCTGGACCACCCTGGCGTTTTTCGGCGGTTTTGCAGGGGTTTCCGCTTACGGCCCCATTGTCGCCAAGTTAAAGGACGCCATGGCGCTCAGTCCTTTGTCCATCGGGTTGCTGGCTGCATGTCCGGCATTGACCGGCTCGCTGTTAAGAATCCCGTTCGGCGCCATGGTGGATCGAATGGGCGGTAAAAAGCCGATTCTCGCGCTGTTGGGATTGGCGGTTGCGGGAATTGCCGGAATCACAATACTTTTCAGCTTGTCACCTGCGCCAAAACCTTCCTATTTTCCCTTCTTCCTTGCTTTCGGTATCTTATGCGGTTGCGGTATAGCCATATTCTCCGTGGGCATTCCGGCCGTCTCCTACTGGTATCCGCAGAAAAGCCAGGGTATTGCCCTTGCCGGTTACGCCGGCCTGGGCAATCTGGCGCCCGGTCTCTTCGCCTTGCTGTTACCCGTTTTGGCGGTTTCTTTGGGATTTACCTTTTCATATGTGCTGTGGTTCGGAATGCTTTTGCTGCTCATTGTACTGGTCTTTATTTTTATGAAAGATGCGCCCTATTTCCAGTATAAGGAAATGGGGATAGACATCGACCCTGAAGCCCTGTTTTTGGCATGCGGCGAAGAATTGATACCATCCGGAACAGCGCTGGAGTCTATCCGAAAAGCCGGTGCCGACTGGCGAACCTGGATTCTTACCTTTTTTTATTTTGTTACATTCGGCGGGTTTATTGCACTGACGGTCTGGCTGCCGACCTACTGGTCGGATTCTTTTAAAATCAGTATCGTCAGGGCAGGCTTGTTGACCGCTGCCTATTCTTTGTCATCCAGCTTACTCAGGGTTCTCGGCGGCTTTTTTTCCGATCGAATCAGCGGAGAGAAAGTCGTGCTCTATTCTTTTGTAATCGTGGGTGCCGGCGCATTGACAATGATGCTGGCACCCCGATCATTTCCCATTGCCTTTGCCGGCCAGATGCTGCTGGCGTTGGGCATGGGATTTGCCAATGCAGGCGTATTCAAGCTGGTTCCCAAATACACACCGGCTGCGGTCGGCGGCGCCGCCGGAATTGTAGGCGGGCTCGGCGCATTCGGCGGTTTTGCCATACCGCCGGTCATGGGACTTTTTGTCAAACTGTATGGCGGCGGCGGTTATGCGTCAGGCTTTTCGGTATTTTTGATCCTGGCCGTGGTGGCATTGATTTTGTTCGCTGTTTTGAATCGATATGCACCGGTTGAATCTGAAGGCATCCCGGACGCCGCCTGAAGGTACCTATTCACAGGGTGTGCTTTCCCGTTTCACGCCGGTATCTGCGTGGATAGGGATACCTTTGAAAGGAGATTTGTAATGAGTGAAAACAATAGTGTGGCACTTTTGGATTTTTACAACATGCTGCTCGAGGCTGAACGTGCGGGTGTAGCGGTCCTTGGTGAACTGGTCAAGCAGGTTGAGGAAGAGCGGCTGACACTCGTCTTGAAAAAGTTTTTACGGGATGAGGGCGCCAACTGCCGGATTTTGATGAACCTGATTCATGACATCGGTGAGACACCCAGCGACAAAACGGGTGCGTTTGTCAGTAAAGTCAAGGCTCTGGAGACCCTGGATGAAAAAATCCATCTTCTAATCCGGGGCCAGGCATGGGTGGCCCGCAAAATCCACGAGTTTAACGACTTTATCCCGGCGGGGTCTTCTTACTTTTTTCTGGAAGCCATCAAGGTGCAGCATGATGAAAATGTGGGAACATTAAAAAATTATATGGCTTAAATTCCCATACTCTTGAGCACGTCATTGATCTGTTCGGTACTCATGTATCCCTTTTCCCACAAAATTTGACCGATGAGTCGATGCTCGACCCCTTCCGTGTTTTCTTTGATCTGAATCTTCATGGCCTCGAAAAGCTGTTCGAGGGAAACGAATCCCATGTCTATGGCAACCGCACCAAAACGTTTGTCAAGCATTCCTTCAGGCATATTTTGCCTCCTTTTCCCGCGGTGAGATGAACACCGAACCTCAACTTCTGAAAGCTACCGGTTTAACACCATATGCCGAATACACCATCCCTCCGATAGGGTCAAGGGAAAACCAGCGTGTAGCTTCACCGGTCAACGGAAGACCGATGACGGAAGGCAGACGACAGAGATCAGAGGTCGGAAGACAGAAGATGAGAAGATAAGAGGGTGGAGG
>CAZQAF010000043.1:3115-30726 GCA_964591175.1 uncultured Desulfobacteraceae bacterium
GACGACAGAGATCAGAGGTCGGAAGACAGAAGATGAGAAGATAAGAGGGTGGAGGACCGGGAACTTCGTTCCCTTGAGGGTGGAGGCAGGACGAGGTACGATGGATGACCGCTCCGCTAGGACGAGGGACGACCGCTTCGCTAGGACGAGGGACGAAATAGAGCCAGAGGTCAGAGAACGGAGGTCAGAGGTCGGAAGTCAGAGGTCAGCCCAGCCGCTGGGCGCAAGCCCCCAGTTTGATCAAAAAAGAAACTTCGGCGAGCCTAGTTTCATACGAGAGGTCGGAAATCGGGGATTAGGAAGGAAGGACGACGGCGGACGGAAGACCGCTTCGCTCGGAAGAGGGACGAATAAAATCAGATGGCAGATGACGGAGGACAGAGGACGGACGACAGAGGACGGAGTTCAGTGTTCAGTGTCTGAAGTTTCGTCCATCTTCATAGCGAAGCGGTCAGGCTTTTTTTGAAGGTCTTGAGCTGATGGTCTATCTCCGAAATGAGGGGTCCTGCTTTGATCAGATCTTTGGCTTTACCGGCAAGCTCTACCTGGAAGGCGATTTCCGCCAATGCCAAGGCGCCTACATTGGCCGATGCGCCTTTTAGGCTGTGGGCCTGCTGTTGAATCGAATGTGCGTCGCCGGCGTCAAGCGCTGTTTTTAGTTCATATACCTGTAAAGGGACATCCGCCAGAAATCCATCGAGAATCTCGCCGGCCAGGTCTTCGTCCCCCATCAAGCGATCGAGGAATCCGGTCCTGTCGAAGATTTTTTTAGTGGGTTCGATATCGGCCCGCATTTTTTCCGGGGGCGGCTTTTTCGACCCGGCAAGCCGGATTTCAATCATTTCGAGAAGCTTTTCCGGTTGGATGGGTTTTGAAATATAATCATCCATACCGGATGCCAGACATTTTTCACGGTCCCCTTTCATCGCATGCGCGGTCATGGCAATGATCGGCACGTTGTGATCCAGGACGTTCGATTGTAGACTCCGGACCTCTTTGGTTGCCGTATACCCGTCCATCTCCGGCATCTGGCAGTCCATGAATACCATGTCATAATGGATTCTTTCCATGGCCTTTACCGCATCTTTTCCGTTTGAAACCACATCGGTCCTGTAGCCAAAGTTTTTAAGAATGCCCAGGGCAACTTTTTGATTGATCTCATTGTCTTCGGCCAAAAGAAGTCGAATCTTTTGCTTTTCGTACTCGGCGATGGAATGCCGGGTGACAATGCGCGGCGATCGATCTTCAGACACATCCATTTGAAAGCCTGAAATCATGGACAGGCAGTTGTAGAACTGCGATTGTTTGACGGGTTTGGTCAAATATGCGGTAAACCCGATCTCTTTGAATCGTCGGGCATCACCCCGCTTTCCCACCGAAGTCATCATGACCAGCTGGGTATATTTTAGATCGGGATCCTGTTTGATTTTCTGCCCCAGGGTTTCTCCATCCATTTCAGGCATCTGCATGTCTACGACGGCAATTTCAAAGGGCGCTTTATCGATAACGGCGCGGCGGAGAATTTTTAAAGCCTCTGTCCCGCCGGACGCTTCTTGATGCGGGCATTCCCATGATGCGAGTTGTTCTTTTAAAAGCCGGCGATTGGTCTTGTTGTCATCGACAATGAGCACACGCGTTCCCTTGATGTCTTTGACGGCAACCGGCAATGGCGCTTCCTGAACCTGCTGCTTGAAAACCGCCGTGAACCAGAACAAGGATCCCTTTCCTTCGCTGCTTTCCAGGCCGATATTGCCCCCCATCATTTCGGCAAGCTGCTTTGATATCGTCAGGCCCAAACCGGTGCCTCCAAATTTTCGGGTGGTGGAACTGTCGACTTGAGAAAATTTATCGAAAAGCCGTTCCATACTCTCCTGAGGAATACCGACGCCTGTGTCGGAAACACTGAAACGAATCGTTGCATATCCTGCGTCTTCGTGCTCCAGGAAAGCGCGAACGACCACCTCTCCTTTCTCTGTAAATTTAATGGCGTTGCTTGCAAGATTAACGATGATCTGCCGAAGGCGGCCGGGATCACCGTATAAAAGTGAGGGGACGTCGGGATGAATCATGCAGATATATTCCAGCCCTTTTTCCTGGGCCTTCAATGCCAGCATGTCTCCCATGTCCTCAAGGGTGGTTCTTAAATCGAAATCAATGGTCTCGAGATCGAGTTTCCCGGCTTCGATTTTCGAGAAATCGAGGATATCGTTGATAATCGACAAAAGGCCTTCGGCGCTTCGGCTCATCGATGTTGCATACTCTTGTTGCTCGGATGTCAGATCCGTGTTTTTTAATAACTCGAGCATGCCGATGATACCGTTCATGGGGGTCCGTATCTCATGGCTCATGTTGGCCAAAAAATCAGATTTAATGCGACTGGCGGCTTCCGCCTGCCGACTTTTGTTTTGAAGCGATCTCATCATGGATGCAATATGTTTGGAGAGAAACTCGAACTCATAAATCCCTTTATAGTGCGGTTGCTTGTCTTTGTTAAGGGCGGTGATAATCTCTTTGACCGGCGAGTTGATATGATGCACCAGATAATATAGGAGCAGCATCGTGCACATCAAAAGCACGATGGCCATGAAAAGACAGGTCGCTTTAATCTGATTGACCAGATTGGAATAGGCCACGGCGTTTTTCACAAGAATAATATGCCAGTGCCAGGGTTTGAACATAAAATGGTACAGATAATAGTTCTTTATTCCTATTCTTCGCGCAAAAACCTCATTCTCAGGCGTCGATAAATATCGAATATAAAATTCGGGCGTGTCTTCAGAATGGAGAATTTCCTGATCGTTTTCAATGATCACCCCCATCAGATCATTCTCTCTCATGAAATCGCTGATGAAGCCGGTGGTTTTGGCTTTTTTTATTCTGATGGCGACGGCGTTGGAAATCACCCCCTTTTTTATCAACTCATCGATTGCATTGTCGCCAAAGCCGTAAATATCTCTTGCCAGGCCCCGCATATCGTTTCTGATGTTTGTTTGAACAAAATCATTTAGAACCGAAATCAGCAGGACAAATAAAATCGTTCCGGAAACCAGCATGAACAAAACACCGGGAACGATGACCCTGAATGAAAGGCTTGAGAATATTCGTTTGGCGTGTTTCATTGAATTATGGGTGCCGCGTTGGCGATTTCTTCGGGCCATACCACCTTTTTCTCCCCGTTTTGCCACTGGATATTAATCGGGAAATGCTTGATCTGCATGCCGTTTTCGTCCACGCCGTACCGGCCGATGATGCTCATGGCATCCATTGTCGCCAGAACATCTCTGATCTTTTGTCGATCCAATGAATGGGCTTTTAAAATCGCTGTTTCAAGAATCTGACATGCGGCAAATGCATCGGCGGCATGATACGTCGGCTCGATATGATACTTCTTCATGAAGGGTTCCAGAAATGTCTTGTGATCATCAGGTCCATACATCACTTCCGGCTCCCATTGAGAGGATGAAAACACCCGTTCCGCATCACTCTTGAGTGTCTGATAGAACTCCGGCGTTGCGGGTCCGACCGTGGCAAAATAATTTTTGGGACGCCATTTGATTTTCTTTAAAGATTTCATCATATCGACGGATTCGTCGAAATGACCGCAAACGATCAGCGCTTGGGGCTTGGCGGCTTTTACCCTTAAAGCAAGCGAAGAAAGATCATGGGTCTCCGCTTTGAATTCTTCAAAAAAAGAAATGTTCAAACCGAATTTTGATCCCCACTTTTTGGTTCCTATAGCGGTGCTCTTCGAAAATGAATCATCCGCGGTAACGATGGCGATGTCATGCAACCCTTTCATTGCGATCATCTCAAGAAATCCAACGGTATATCGGCTGGCAGGAATGAATATGCCGAAGATATACCGATACCCCTTGTGCCATAACGTGTCGGATCCGGCGCCGCCGGCGATGACGGGGTATCCGTTCTTTTCAGCGACCGGCATGATGGCATCCGTCAGTCCGCTGGAATACGGACCGAAAACAAAATCAAGCCGATCTTTCTCGATGAAGCGTTCATAAATTTTCCTGGCCGTGTTTTTATCACTGCGGTCGTTTTCGATGATCATTTTTACTTTTTTGTTCAGCAAACCGCCGTTATGGTTTGTACGTTGCTCCCAGAGAAGATACGCCTTTTTTTGCATCCGGCCCATCTGGGCAAATTTCCCTGTCAAACTGGCGGACACACCGAATGTGATGGTGTCGCCGGCATGGGTGCGGAAAGGTAAAAATAAAAAAATACCGATCGCCGAAACAAGGAAATAACGCTTTAATCTCATGGGAGGTTCCTTTCTTTAAAGATGCAGACCTTATCGACCAATTAGCAAGTTAGCAATATTTATGCCAGAAAGCGGCACAAACAGTCATACAATTATATCAAGCAGTTATAAAACCATAATCATTTTAATCCTTGTTCGTCTGCAAAATATGTCAAATTAATGGCAAAAAAATAAATATATACCTATCCCTTGTTATCCACGTGCGGATGCTTATTATTCAATCTTTGGACTGCCGGAAAATTGGGTTTTAAATTGGAAAGACCGAATCATGACGAAATCACTCACAAATGACGGATTGAGAAACATCGCCATCATCGCCCATGTCGACCATGGCAAGACAACACTGGTGGATGCCATGTTTCGCCAAAGCGGCCTGTTCAGGTCCAACCAGGACGTTAATGAGCGACTCATGGACACCATGGATCTGGAACGAGAACGCGGGATTACCATTGCGGCAAAGAACTGCTCCATCCAGTGGAAAGGCGTCCGCATCAATATTATCGATACGCCGGGCCACGCCGATTTCGGCGGAGAAGTCGAACGGGCACTCTCCATGGTTGACGGCGCCATTTTGTTGGTTGACGCGGCGGAAGGTCCCCTGCCCCAAACCCGGTTCGTGCTCAAAAAAGCACTGGCTGCGGGTCTGAAAATCATTGTTCTCATCAACAAGATCGACCGGCCGGATGCCAGGCCCGACAAGGTCTTGGATGAAATCTACGATCTTTTGATCGACCTGGACGCAACAGAGGACCAACTCGAATTTCCCCTGCTCTACACAGTGGGCCGGGACGGCATTGCCAAGAAAAATCTGCTGGATGACGTCGCCCATCTTCACCTTCTTTTTGACACGATTTTAGAGAAGATATCCGGCCCGTCATACGACCCGGATGCCCCTTTTCAAATGCTCGTATCGGATCTGGGATATTCGGATTTCATGGGCCGTCTGGCCATCGGTAAAATCTTTAATGGAACCGCCCGCGCCAGAGACACCCTGGCGTGCATCGGCAAGTCCGGCAAAAACAATCCCCTTAAGGTATCGAAGCTCCAAATATACGAAGGCATCGCGTTAAAAGACGTGGATGAGGTTCAGGCCGGGGATATCGTGGTTTTGGCGGGCATTCAAGACGTCAACATCGGCGATACGATCTGCAACAGCCTTTTTCCGCAGGTCCTGCCCCGGATCAGCATCGATGAACCCACGGTGTCCATGAAATTTACGGTCAATAATTCACCCCTCGGCGGTAAAGAAGGAAAATACATCCAATCGAGCCGAATTCGTGAGCGTTTGTTCAAGGAAACCCTGCTCAATGTTGCGATACAGGTCGAAAAAGCATCGGACCAGGATAGTTTTTTGGTAAAAGGCCGGGGAGAATTTCAACTGGCCATTCTTATCGAAACCATGCGGCGGGAAGGTTACGAGTTTTGCGTCGGACGCCCGGAGGTCATCTATCGTTACGACAACGAACGGAAACTCGAACCCATCGAGAAACTGCTGATCGATTGTGAAGAGCGTTTTCTCGGTGTGGTAACGGAAAAACTTTCCATGCGAAAAGGAAAGATGACCAACCTGGTGAACAAAGGAAGCGGTCGGATTCAGGTTGAGTTTTCAGTTCCTGTCCGCGGGCTTATCGGATATCGCGACGAATTTCTCACGGACACCCGCGGAACCGGAATCATGAATTTTATATTTGACGGCTATGACGAATTCAGGGGAGAATGCCCAAGTCGATTCACCGGTTCTATCGTGGCGGATCGCAGCGGAAAGGCCGTTCCCTATGCGCTGTTTAATCTGGAACCCCGGGGCCGGCTGTTTGTTACGCCGGGCGAACCGGTCTACGAAGGCATGATTGTGGGAGAACACAACCGGGGCATGGACATCAATGTGAATCCCTGCAAGGAAAAGAAGTTGAGCAACATGCGGGCGGCAGGTAAAGACGAAAACGTTATCCTGTCGCCCTTTAAACCGATAACCCTCGAGCAGGCCATCACATTCATCCGGGAAGACGAATTGGTGGAGGTCACCCCCTTGTCGATACGTTTGAGAAAGTCCGTACTGTCCGCCCATCAACGCCACACCCTGCGGTCCACCCGTTTAAAAGAAAACCCTGACGCTGCGACATGAGATATTGCCGGCCCATCCGATGATGAGTAGAAGTGGTGCGCGTTATAAATCCATCAATCTTATTGAACCCACTGAAATTGCTTAAATTTTATTATTGACATCGCCGTCGGATTTATATATTTTCTAACCTGAACACGCACGATCATGCCAGGAGGCAACATTATGAAACCAAGACGATCCACGCTTTCCGTTCCCGGACACATCGAAAAGATGCATGTCAAGGCGTCCCGACAGCGAGTGGATGTGGTCATGCTCGATCTGGAAGACAGCGTTCCTTTGGAAGCCAAGACATCAGCCCGAAACCGGGTCGTTCAGTCCATCCATGAACTTGACTGGCAGGATATCACGGTCACCTTCCGGATCAACGGCCTGGACACCTCTTTTGGCTACCGGGATCTTCTGGAGGTGGTTGAAGGGGCCGGTCCAAAGATCGACGCCGTGGTCGTGCCCAAGGTCAATCATCCCAAAGATATCCATTTTGTCAGTCGGATGCTCGACGGTATCGAGGCGTCAATGGGGTTTTCACATCGAATTAACATCGAAGCGATCATCGAAAGCGCCGAGGGGCTTGAAAAAATAACCCGAATCGCTCGAGCCAGCGACCGGTTGATCACCCTGGTATTCGGCATCGTGGATTACTCCGCATCCATCGGCGCCCGGTTGATATCCATTTCCGGTCACGGTGAAAAAGAAGAAGAAATTTATCCGGGACACCGCTGGAATTTTGAAATGAGCCGAATCGTCATGGCGGCCAAGGCTCACGGGCTTTTGGCCATCGATGCGCCTTACGGAAACTTCAAAGATCCCCAAGGACTTCAACGCAGCACGGCCGTGGCGTGCGCCCTTGGATACGATGGCAAGTGGGCCATTCATCCGGAACAGATCGATATCATTCAACAGGCCTTTTCTCCGTCCGAAGAAGATATCGAAAGGGCGGTTAAAGTGCTGGAAGCCCATAAGCAGGCAGAAGAAAAGGGACTCGGCGCCGTGGCGGTCGAAGGTCGAATGGTGGATCAAGCCACCGTTCGCCTGGCCGAGCAGTTATATGCCCAGGCCAAATATCTGAAGATGGTTTGACGATTTGCCGGTCTAACAGCATTATCGGCAGCCTGAGCTCCAAACAAATTAATGGCAGTTCATCGATCAACTGAAATCCAAAAAATCAAATCCCGAATCTCAAACAAATCTCAATGACTAAAATTCAAAAAACCAAACAATGTTTCGTCCTTATTGGTTTTTGTCATTGGATATTGGATTTTAAAATTTGTTTGTAATTTGGTGCTTGGAATTTGTATTTTTAAGTATAAAGTACAAAAGAGTCGGCCGATTATACCATCTCCCCATTTTCGTACAAATTGCATTTGATGAATCAACTGCGCCTCATCCGGAGATTGATTTCCAATTTCTCGAGGCTCATCTTCACCACGGCTTCAAGATGGGGGTTTTTCTGAAGGTATGAATTGAAAAATGCTTTGACGCCATCGGGATCCCTCAGGCCGGGCACCGGAACGATCCCGGCGATGACCCGTTCATATAGGAGCGGGTGAAGCCTTTCCAAAGAATCGACGTGCGCTACGAACCACGGCCACATGGCACCTGCCGCATGGGGGTTGGCACCCGCCGACACCATGGGGATGAATCGGTTTCTGACCGGCACTTCCTTCAATGCGTAATCCAACGCTTTCCGAATGAGTTCCGGGTCCTGAAAACATCCCATGGCGGCAAGGATTTGGATCCGCTCATGTTCGCTGTGGCACGATTCAAAGCGCCGAATAAGCCATTTCAACGTTTCGGCATCCCCGGCCAGAGCCCCGGCCATGAGCACGCTTCTTAGAATATCCGGATGGATTGCTTCACCTGCGCGCAAAGACTTGAACCGGCCGGCGGCAAATTCGGCAGCATTATCCGACCCGTAGATTACGGCATGCCATAAAATTTGATCCCTGAGTAAAGCGGTGGCGACAGGTTCTCCGGGTGACGGGAGATGCCCGATACGGGTCAGGGTTTTTTCAAGTATGGATCTTCCAATGGCACGATTCGCTTCCCGGCGGGAGTCGTCTAAAACCAGATAAGTTTGAAAAAGATTGCCGGCCAGACTGCTTAAAGGAAGATAAGCATCCTCGTTTTGGTAATTGACCAGAAACGCCAGATACGCTTCGATAGACGCGCCGCCGCTTTGCACCCTGGCGAAAAGGTCATCTTGAAGACCCCATCGATCTACAGGAGATACCTTTTTATCGGCAACCCAAGGACCCAAGGCCGAAAGATCGTCCAACGTCTCATAGGCCACCCGGTAAAAGCCGGTATGACCGGCATTGATCTTGTAGGCCACGGTATCGGCGCCCAAATCGACTTGAGCGGATTTATCTTCCAAAAGGACAGAGATGATTTTCGGATCCCCGGTTTCGCCATACGCCAGGATAGTCACCGGAATCAGCCAGGTCTGATCGGATGTGTTCTCTATATAGGTAAACCGTTTTTGGGTCAATGTCAGAATACGTCCGTCTCGCCGGGCCAGAACAAGGGGATGACCGGGTTGTTCGATCCAGCTTTTCATGAGGGTGATCACCGGTTTCCCGGATATGTTTTCCAAAGCTTCCCAGAGATGGTGGCTGGCGGCATTGGCGTATTCAAAAGTCTTCAGATAGTGCTGCAACCCTTTCCTCATGTCCTCACCGCCGATGTATTCCTGAACCACCCGCAATATACTGCTTCCTTTGCTGTAGATGATGGGCGCTGTACTGGTGTTGATGACCACGTGTTCGCCGCCGGGAATTTCAATGGGACAGGTGTCGGTCAAGCCGTCGCGTCTCATGGCCGGAGCGGTTTGCCCCAGCAGGAACTGGTCCCAGACCTGCCACTCGGGATGATAATGATCCACTACGCCATAGGCAAAGAACGTGGCAAAGCTTTCATTGAGCCACAGGTATTTCCAGTCGGACGGCGTTACCAGATTGCCGAACCACTGGTGGGCGATTTCGTGGGCAATGACATTGCAAATGCTCATCTCACCGGACCTGGAAGTCGCCTCAGGGTAGTGAAGGATTAAATTCTCTCTGAAGGTAATGGCGCCCCAGTTTTCCATAGCGCCGAAGGCAAAATCAGGAACGGCGATCAGATCCATTTTGTCCAGTACATAGGGAATCCCGTAATAGGTTTCACAGAATTGAAGGGCCCTTCGTCCGAATGCCAGACCGAATTTACAATAGCCTTCTCTTCCCGGCAGCGTCACGGACCGGACCCTCGGGTCTGTCTCATCCGACTCGATATGAAACGCCCCAACGCCGAAAAACAAAAGGTACGTGGACATGGGCGGTGTGGGTTTAAACCGGACGCGTTTCTTGTTCCCGGCCAGCGCTTCTTCGGATGCCACGGGACTGTTGGACAGTGCTGTAAGATCGGCATCCACGATCATCTCCACATCAAAAATCGCCTTTTCAGACGGATGGTCCATACAAGGAAAGGCCCGGCGTGCATCGCTTTCCTCGAACTGGGTCACCGCAATGGAATGAATTTTGTCATTGCCTTTAAATATACTGCGGTAAAACCCGGCCATCTTTTCGTTGATCCAGCCCTGGTACTCGATAATCAAACGGAACACGCCGTCCATTGTCCCGGGAAGATCGATTTTCAAACTTTCTTTTTTGGGGTCGACCTTAAATGAACATAAAATATGAATATCGCTGGTTTTGAGCGTACAGCTCCAGACAGCCAGTTCCAGGATGTTCAGGAATACATGTTCCACCGGCTGCCGGGGTTCGAACTCGATCTCAACGCTTGCGGAAAAGCAAAAACGTGCGAGATCAGGCTCTATTCGTAGTGTATAACGAATGGGGCGGACAGGATTCATAGTACCTCCGAAGTAAATAATTAGAAAGTGATGCAGGAAGGAAATATTTTAAGATAAGATTATTCGGGAACGAAATTTGAGTCAATTGAAAAAATTACGAATTCGGTTTCATCGTTCTTTTTCGACGATGCCGGTTTTTTTCGAATGCCCCCTCTATGGCATGTTTCAAGACTTCAATGTTGGCCGGCTTACAAAGATGACCGTCAAATCCCGCCGATTTAAGCTGATCCGACGCCACATCCGCAAGATAGCCTGAAAACGCATAAATTACCGCTGTTTCATTTATTTTTCTGATCTGTCTGCATAATTGCGTACCGTCCATATCCGGCATGGACAAATCGGTTATGATCAACGGGAACGCTTCCCTTTGAAATATCGCCAAAGCCTCACCGCCGTTTTCGGCAAGTTTGACATCATAGCCCAACGTCATCAATATGTCTTTCATCGACTCTCTTTGAAATTCCTCATCGTCTACAAACAGAATCCTTCCCGAACCTGCGATCATTTCAGATATCCTTGTCATGAGATGTACAGACGAGTATGTACTCAGGGGTTGCGCTGCCCCGTTTTACCGCTTCGGTTTTCACGTCGGCGGTTATTCACCTTTCTGGTTTGCATAACGACGCACCAGCTCGACCCCCATGTCCCAACAAAGCGCGATAAATATTATCCATACCACGCTCCATAACGAGATAAAAGTATAAAATGGATAGAAGTGAATAAACACGCTAAGCATACCGAAATAAAACAATATTTTCATAATTTATTACCGCCTTTAAGACACTCCGATTTGCAAAGAGATTTGCCCGCTTTAGCAAACTATAACGATTATCGGTCAAACATCGGTAAAAGTTAAGTTCAATACGAAACATGCCGATATTATTAGAGCCGCAGGTATGATTACATGTTTAAAAACGCCGAACACTTACTGATGCATTTTTCAATTTCAATACTTTTTCTTTCAATAGATTGAAATATATGATATTTTGACTTAATTTGATCAGTACGATAATTTTTGGCTGATCATAAAATTCTTAAGGTAAAGTTAACATAAGGTGATTTATGACTCGGATGCCAGCCGGAAAAACCCTGTCGATAGTCCTTTATACAACGGTTTTCATTTTAGCCGCTCTGATAGTCTCGGCTCATGCCGATACACGATATGTTTCCGATATGCTTGTCATTTCTGTCAGGGATGCGCCAATCCAGAATGCCAGTGTTTTGGGCTATATTAAAACACCGACGGCGGTGGACATCCTTGAAGAACAAGGAGATTATTTAAAGATAAAGACGAAAGACGGTCTTGAAGGATGGGTTTTGGCAAAATATATCGTTCCCGAAAAACCCAAAACCCTGATCATCGAAGATTTGAAAAAACAAATCGAAGAATTAAAAAAAGAGGGCGAAATACCTAAATCCAAGCCAAATACACTTTCAGACGCATCATCCGAAACAACGGAAAAATATGAAAACAAGATCAGGGAACTGGAAGAGCAAGTCGCTAAAAATCAAAAACTTGCCGACAAAGCCGGGCGTGACTTTATGGATCTGGATAAAAAGTACAAAGCACTTCTTCTGCATTCGGGGAATACGGATCAATTGATCAAGGAAATGAACCGGTTGAAAAAAGCAAACACCCAATTGAATGCGGAAATCACGTCCCTTAAAAAAAATACCGGCAGTCCTCTGAAATCGAGAAAAATTCAATTGTTTATCGCAGGCGCAGGGGTTCTGCTTATTGGAATGATGCTCGGAGGCGCTGCAAAGAAAAAGAAGAGATTCAAACTGACCTGATTTTTATATCCTTTAATAAAGAGAGACCTTTGAAAAATGTTCATTTTTGTTCAAGTTCAAGGAATGCGAAAATTTTAACCGCAGGAATACATTGAGTATTTCGAGGATTAAAATTTGAGCATGACGCAGAAATTGGGCAAAAAGGAGAGTTTTGCAAAGGTCTCAAAGAAACTCGGCAGGTTGAACGCCGTATGTCGAAGGATGCAGGCTTCTCACAATATTTCTTAAAAATGCGCCGGAATCGGGGTCACGTTCATCAAGATCAGCTTCACCCATCTTTATGTAGCCGTTTTTTCCGCCCGTGGCCAACAAAATGACTAGGGGCCGGGTCTTGTCAGTTGTTTTCCCGGCATCCGTGACCAGCGCCAATTCGCCGGTGTCCAATTCCAGAAGTGATCCGACAGGGTAAACCCCGAGCATATTGATGAAGGCCTTGAGAAGGACCGGGTCGAAATCCGTTCCCGAATGGGCCAACATGTAGCCAAGTGCCTGGTTCTGCGTAAGCGCCAGAGCGCGATAATTGCGTGGAGAAGTGATGGCATCATAGACGTCTGCAATGGTCAGAATCCGACCGAACAGACTCACGGACTTTTTTCGAGGGGTTTGGGGATAGCCCGAAAGATCATATTTCATGTGGTGTTCAAAAGGCGGAAGCAGGATTTTCGACTTCAGATCCCGGGCAGCCTGTAATTTGATGATTTGAGCGACACTATAGATGGTATGTTTCTTGATCACTTCGAACTCTTTTGCGTTCAGTTTTCGGGGAAGACGGATGATTTCAACAGGAATATCCAACTTCCCCAGATCGTGAAAAAGCCCGCATATACCCAGTCGATTGAGAGACACACGGGAAATACCGATGCGCCGCCCCAGGCACATGGAAAGTATGGCAACGTTTATCGAATGGGTAAAGGTGTAGTCATCATAATCGCGAATGGTGCTGAGCCCTAAAAGAATGGACTCTTCCTCTATGACGAGATCCACCATGTTTTGGATGACACGCAGCGCTTTACGAACCCCCACCTTCTTTTGAGTCGTAATTTTCTCAGCGACTTCTCTTACGGAATTCAAAGCATAAAAATAAGATTCTTTGGCTTTTGCTTTTCGACGCTCTTTCCGATTCAAAGCTTCAGTATCGGAACTCTGTTCCATCAAAATCGCATCCGGCTCATGAGCAATATCCACCCAGGCACCCCCCAGGTTCTCCAGTTGTTCGATGAACCATTCCCGGGGTTCTTTGTGCTGCTCACAATCGTTCAACATCCGGCTGAAGGCGATCATCTCCTCGGCAGGCGCCTGCCGGATCGAATCATAAAAGCAAAACCCCTGCAAATCGCGTCTTTCGAAATATAGAAGCATGTTGCTCATTAGATTCCCGATTTCCCGCCGGGGGATCACTTTCTCGTTCTGAAGAAAAATATTCCCGCGAGAGACTTGAATCACAACCTGGTCGTCTTCTAACAACAAATCATCGACGACTTTTTTGAACTCATCAATGCATTCCATCAACAGCGGGTTGGTGACTTGATGGATTTTAACCATGTAAACGAGTCTGTAAAACGTTTTGAGAAAATCCTCGGACAATGTTTTTTCTTCCGGGTTCATTGATGATCCTTTAAGGCTTTTTGGTATGCAGACCGAATATTGGGAAACAGGCTTCTTGACGCGTCATTAAGAACATTCCGGGCCTCTTCCGTATTCAGCTCAAGTAATGCCAATGCAGCACCCCGTCGCCGCAGGGACCTTTCAGAATTGAATTGCCAGGTTTGTCCGAGAAGAGTTTGACGTAACAATGGAATGGAACGAAGCGTACCACAGCGGCCTAATGCCCTATAACAATTTAATATTTGCTTATCGGTGCGGTAGAAAATTTTTCTCTGTTCGAGAAAATCTAAAATCAATTCGCCGGTATCTTCGTTTTGATGTGCTTCTATGTGGTCCCATATCATTCGGCGAATGGGAAGAACAGGGTCATTGATAAGGGGAAGCAGTTCATTGACCATGTTTTTATTTCTGCGTTTCAGACCTTTCAGCGCCTCCATTCGCACCCAGCTTGATGGATGGCCTGTCATCTTGATTAGGATTTGGACAGCTCGTTCCTTTTTGATGTACCCGAGAATGTAAACGAGTTTTTTGACCAGGGCTTCTTCCGGCCGATCCAGCAACCGCTCCAGCGGTTGAATGTCCTTGATTGCCAGGGATCCCACAATTTCCATAATCTGGCGTTCCAGTGACGCGGATATATTTTCCAGCAACATCGGGCCCAGTACGGTGACGGCCGACGACGGAAGGTTAAGAAGCAATTTCCGAAAAACCGTGACTTGATCGACATGCTGTTTTTCAAGGCTCGGCAGAACGTCTTTGAGCACACCCAGCACCTCAACGTCGGTAATATCGCTTAAGAACCGATTCAACAACGACTCAACCCAGGGTTTCTCGGATTTGCAAGATTGGCACGCTTTTTTCAAGTTTTCCAGAAAATCGTGAGCAATCCGGAATTCACCCTGAGCAAGGGTGTTTTTGAACTCCTCCTTTATGAATTCCAGGACAATCGAAAAATCCTCTTTTTCACTTTGGTCCATTAGAATCAGCTGCAATACGTCAAGCACATCTTCTGTATTTTTTTGCGTTTCCTCCTCGGCAACCATTTCTTCAATGTGCTGCAACTCTTCCGGCGTCATCTCCCAAATGGTTCTATTCGTGACTGCAAGATTTATGTCCGCTTCCCTGCGTTGGCCCATTGCCGTATCGGTTGAATCGTGCATGTCGTCATGAACGGCCTCCTGAATGCCTTCGGTCCCCTGAAACGCAGCGCCTTCGACACCATGATTTCCCGCCGCCGATTCCCCATGGTCGATCATGTTAAAAGTGGAAAAATCTTTTACCGTATCAGCCCTCCATAAGATATCCGTAGCCGCGTACTGCAAATGCGGAAAATCCTTTTCCCATAAAGCAGTGACAAGATCTCCTTTGGGCTCTTCTTGTAATTTTCGGTATTGATTGACAATTTTTACAAACTCAGAGATTTCCCCGAGTTCGAGTCCGGCTTGAAATTCCAGCCATTGGATACCGTCTCTGTAAAGCGGGTACGCCCACTCTCCTGTCTTGGGATCGTCCCGATAAACCGGTTCTTCTTCAAAAAGAAGCTGGTTCTTTTCAACATCAAGCTTGAGATCGCTATGTTTTTTCAGAAAAGCATCCATGTAGGATATGACCTTCCGGAGGGATTCCTTGTAGACGACATGATGTTCCGGATACATGGTATGATTTTTTGCCGCCATTAGCAACGAAATGATTATAGACTTAACATCTCGTATTTTTTGAGACGTTCGTCCTGTGTCATTACCATTAACGCCGGTTTTTGTGGATTCTGTCGCCATTCGTTGTTCGATTTTTGTTTCACCGCATTTGGGTCGAATATTTCATGAAAATTTTCAATAGGCTTTTTATTCGTTGTGAAATATCCGGACAATAATGATCTTAAGATCTTTTTTATACCCTCAATCGCATCGGTTCTTTCAGCCGGGTCAACGCCAAGATCAGACTTTTCCCTGCGGCCTTTTTCGGGTCTTCGTTACGCAATGCAAAGCGCATAATAGAAGACACGTCTGTCAATGCCCAAGCGTATATCCTTATTATCGGATATAGCACATATTTCTATTAGTTGTTTTTTTATCATGGGTGCGCATCCCGTTTCAGCGAGGCTGCAGGATACGCTTCAATTATTTGCAGACATAGCCAATTGTCTCTGACGTGGCTCAGAGTACCAGATATATAAAAGCGAAACAAATATATGTTTTAAAAATTCAACTTATCATTTATATTCACCTTAGAAAAATTTATGCACCAACCGGTCGCAATCTTGTTTACTTGCGTCACCATACGGTATAAAAGGAATTAGCAATGAATCATGTCCCCTGCGATGTCGTGATCGTCGGCGGCGGTATCATGGGTAGCGCCGTCGCCTATTATCTAAAACGTGGCCACGCAAACCTCGACGTGGTTGTTGTGGAGATGGACCCCACTTATTCCAAGGCTTCGACCACCCTTTCCATGGCCAACATCCGTATCCAGTTCAGTTTCGAACAGAACATCCGGATTTCCCAGTTTACCTTCGGGGTGCTGGAGAATTTCGGAGAAGAAATGGCTGTCGGCGACCATCGACCGGACATCGCTTTTCGACGTGAAGGCAATCTGTTTTTGGTGGACGATCCCGGCATACAATCGGCTGAGGCAGCGATCCATTTGCAGAAAAGCCTCGGCTGTGATGTGGAATGGTGGACGCCGGAAAAAATCAAACAAAACTACCCGCTGTATGCGCCGGAACATCTGGCAGGCGGAACATTCGGCTTTCTGGACGGTCATTTCGATGCCTATGCCTTTCTAATGGGATACAAAAAAAAAGCGCGATCAATGGGAACGCGCTATATCGAGAATCGGGTGACCGAAGTCCTGACCGCCGGCTCACGGGTCAAGGGAGTCCGGCTGGCCTCGGGGGAATCTCTCTCCGCAAAATATGTGGTCAATTGCGCCGGGGCATGGGCTGCCGAAGTCGCCCGATCGGCCGGTGTACATCTTCCCGTGGATCCGGTCAAACGGCAAGTCTTTGTTCTCGATACAGCCGTCAAACCCCAGGGTCCCCTTCCCCTGACGGTGCTGCCGTCGGGACTCTATTTTCGAACCGAAACCGGCGGACGGATCCTTCTCGGAAAATCCATGCCCCAGGACCCTGTGGGTTTTGATTTTTCATGGGATGACAAACGGTTCATGGAAATTCTCTGGCCGGAACTGGCCGAATTCGTCCCCGCCTTTGATACCCTCAAGCTGCTTCGAGGATGGGCCGGCCTATATGCCGTCAATACCCTCGACGGCAACGCAATCCTCGGTGAATGGCCGGAACTGAAAGGTTTTTTTCTGGCCAACGGCTTTTCCGGCCACGGCCTCCAGCAGGCGCCCGCCGTCGGCCGATATCTTTCCGAATTGATCTTGAAATTACCGCCCACTTTCGACCTTTCATGTTTTGGGGCCGAGCGGATCGTCGAAAACAGACCGCTGAGTGAAAAAGGTCTGGTATAAGCTATCGAAAGTTCCGGCATCATGCGACATTGTTGCACTCTTGATTTTCCTTCAAGGAGGCTTATATTTGAATCAGTTATCAATTTTAATATGAGGTTATGACATGGGAAATCAAATTAAAACCACGGTTCTGCTGGCGGCAATGATGGCATTTTTTATGATTATCGGACAGTTGCTGGGGGGACGGCAGGGCTTGATCATTGCCTTTTTCTTCGCGGCGGGCCTGAATTTTTTCAGTTACTGGTACTCCGACAAGATTGTTCTTCGCATGTACAAAGCCCGTGAAATCATGCCGGGACAGGAGACGGAGCTCTATGGTATCGTTCGAAACCTTGCGGCAAAGGCCGGACTTCCCACACCGAAGGTTTACATCATTCCCCAGGAATCTCCCAATGCGTTTGCCACCGGTCGAAATCCCGAACATGCGGTCGTCGCCGTAACAGAAGGTTTGCTCAAGATCATGAACCGGGAGGAGCTTGCCGGTGTGCTGGGGCATGAGCTGAGTCATGTCAAAAACCGGGACATACTGATCGGCTCCATCGCCGCCACCATGGCCGGGGCCATCATGATGCTGGCGAGCCTTGCCCGCTGGTCGGCTATTTTCGGCTTCGGCGGTAATGATAGGGAAGGCGGCATATTCGGATTGATACTTATGTCCATCCTTGCGCCGATTGCAGCGATGCTCATACAAACCGCCATTTCGAGATCCCGGGAGTATCAAGCGGATACTTCGGGAGCACACCTTGCCGGGAGTAACGAAGGCCTGGCACATGCTCTGGAAAAGCTGGGCACCTACTCGAACAGACAACCCGTAAATGCCAATCCGTCCACCGCCCACATGTTCATCGTCAATCCCCTTTCCGGCCAAAAAATGATGAGCCTGTTTTCTACCCATCCGCCGTTAAATGACCGGATTGCGAGATTAAGGGGATTTAAAGGACCCGAAGATACAACCACCACGCCAAACCGCAAAAACGGTATGAATCCCGACCAGGGCAAGGCTTTCTGGGATCGATTGTCAGGATAACCGTTTGAAGACACAGTGTTTCGGACACAAACGGTTTTCGGTTGGAAATTTAATGAAGGATTCATATAAATTCGATGAGTTCTAAGGGTATGCATCATCACCGGATTTTTAAGGAGCTCGACCAATATCGGCTGCATAACTGCCAAATATTGTCATTCAATATATCATCTTATATTTTTTTATCCGGATAAGCACCTGTAATATATCTATTTTATCTCCTCACAGCAGTAGAAACGCCTGTCTTCGCATGATTTTTGCACAATTTTCGCGGCTATGGAGATCGTGACAACAAAAAGAATGCCGCTGAAATTGTGCCTCTTTGTTTTTTTCTGTTTGAATTATTTCATTTTTCCGGCGGTACTTTATGGCACCGACACCCTGTTTCCGGTTTATCCCTGCATTGAACCGAACGTCAGGTTTTGGACAAAGGTATACACCCAGTACTCAACGAGCCAGGGCATACTCCATGACAGAGAAAACTTAAACGTCATATATGACGTGATCGAACTCAAAAACCCGAATCAATACAATGCAAAAAAAATTAACGAAAAAAGAATCAATGTCGCGAAACACAAGTATAGACGTATTTTAAAGAAACTGGCGCAAAATCCGTCTGTAGCAGGTGATGAGGCAAGACGCATCGCGCGCCTGTTCGGCAATAAAGGAAACCGTGCGGCTTTCCATAAGGCGATGTACAAAATTCGCTGCCAGATCGGTCTAAAAGACAGCTTTCGTAAAGGGATCGCTTATTCCGGAGCGTACATCGACGAGATGAAGCAGATATTTCGCTCATACGGACTGCCGCTGGATCTGGTCTATCTTCCTCATGTTGAATCTTCTTTTAACCCCAAAGCATACAGCAAATTCGGCGCCGCCGGCATCTGGCAATTCGTTCGCGAAGCCGGAAAGCGATCCATGGTCGTGGGGTATGCCCTGGACGAACGATGGGATCCCATCCGATCTTCCGACGCCGCCGCCCGGCTGCTCAGACGAAGCTATGAAAAATTTGGATCATGGCCCCTGGCAATTACAGCCTACAATCACGGTATTGCCGGGATGTTGAAGGCAACATGGATAAAGGGCGATTATGAAGACATTTTTAGACATTACAAAGGTAAAAACTTTCGGTTTGCATCGAGAAACTATTACTCGGAATTTCTGGCCGCTCGAAACGCCGCGAAAAACTGTAGGACATACTTTGGGGATCTATCTTTGGATCCGCCCATCAACAGCCGGAAAATCGTGATGGCCGGTTATGCCTCCGTAACGGAGCTTGCCCGATATTTTGACGTGGATATCGCCACCCTGGCCAGGCTCAATCCTTCCTTGAGACCTCCTGTCTTCAAGGAACAAAAGTATGTCCCCAGGGGATATGCCCTCCGACTGCCCCCCGATGCCGTCCGACGTCGAATGGGCGATTCCACGGAAATACCTTTTGAAATGTACAAACCCCGCCAGAAGGCAATCCGAATTTATCGTGTCAAAAAGGGCGACAATGTCATAAAGATTGCCGAAATGAACGGTATCAGGGTCACCGATCTGATCCAGGCCAACAAACTCAACGCCGGTGGCGTCATTTACGTCAATCAGATGCTTCGATTGCCGCTGCCCGGAGAAGCCGCTGATATGTCTGCTAATGCATATATATCTTCCACCCGAACTCATCCGCAAAACGAACACAGCGGTGAAATGACGGCGGCGCTACCTTCTTTTTCGGACGACGCCGTGATCCCAGCCTCGGAAATGGCGATCGATCCAACCGAATTTGGCGGCAATCTTCAAGTTGAACGGATGATCGAACAAAAGGGAAAACCCATCGGCATCATCCAGGCTGAAATCGAGGAAACATTGGGTCATTATGCTGAATGGCTTGAGATCCCTACAAGAATCATCCGGACATTAAATCATCTTCCCTATGGCCGCTCATTGCACTTGCATCAGAAAGTGAAGATTCCCCTGGACAAGGTCTCGAAAGCGCAATTTGAACAAATGCGATACGAATTCCACAAGAAGATTCAGGAAGATTTTTTCAACTTTTATAAAATAGAAGCGTTTCAAATATACCGTCTAAAAAAAGGCGATAACATTTGGAATCTGTGCAACGATACCTTTGACCTGCCGGTTTGGCTGATCAAAAAATATAATCCCGATGTAGATTTCTATGATTTGAGGTGGTCGCAAAAAATCGTGGTTCCCGTGGTCAAAGAGATCACCGAGGCGGGTATGCCGGCGGTTCATGAATCTCCGATTCCGTTGGATACGTTTCAAAACAACCATCCGGCCAAAGGATTTGGGTCTGATTTTCCTTATTTGTTGATCGCCGTGATACTGATTATTGCCGTGCTTTGGCCGATGATCCGGCTTCAACTGATGATTTTAGAAAAAATCAAAGTCGTATCCGATATGCTCACGCGTTTTTGCGGATCTGAGAAAATAGAAAGCGATGAAAAATCCACACATTTGAAATTGATATATCGGACGAAAAGACTTTTTTGAGATGGTTTCTAATGAAACTCCCGTCCCTGGGGGAAGAGGACGGGAGCTAATTGTCACAAGAATCTTGTGCTTTCTAATTATGCTGCGCCGGCATAGACGCCTTTGTAATTCACATAAATGTCATAGACTCTTCTCTTGAGCGTCTTTATACGCTTTGAGGAGTCCTTATCGGACCATCTCGGCTCACTGATGGAAAACAGGGCATTGTTGAGATCATCGATCACATGCTCGACCGCTTCACACCATTCATCGGTACATACCCCTGCCATATCCTTGGCTTCCTCGATATCTTTTTCCAGCGTGTCCAGAGAATTCTCGAGAGCCTCCAAATAGGTTTCCCAGGCTTTATTCATTTCAGAATATATCGTATCTTTTGGCATCGCCATATTGTCACCCCCTTTTTCGTATCGTTTTTCCATTGAATCGTAAGGTTCCAATGTTCGGCTATCCTTTAAATAACATCGGATATGGTTTGATATAACCAAACACCGCTTTCAATGAAATTAATGCGCGGAAGGGTCCCCGTCAAGGTAACCGGATATATTTTTGAAAAGATTAAGGATTCGGATGCGGTTTTATAAGGCGGGCATCAAAGTTGACTATACCGAATTTATAGTTAATGTATGATTATAATTCATGTCCTTTTATCGTCAGCGACCACCCGTGAAGCGGGGGCGTGAATTTGATCGCCGCTGTATGGCGAACAAAGGAAAAAGCACGTCAGTGCTTTCGATGTTGAACTTGCATCCGGGTGCAAAACACCCGTTTTCTTTTCAAGAATCAAACACGTTTTGAAATTGAGGAAAACATCATGGAAGAAAAAACAGAAATATTGAACTCACTGATGGAAGTAATCGGAGAAGAAGGATGCGGAGTTACGTGCGAGGAAGCCGAAGTCTTCAGGGACGAGGAAGGATGGAAGATGTTTTTGGAAGGCTTCATGGAACCTTGGTATATCGGGAAAACCGTCGAAGAGGCAAAGATCAACATTCGCAGATACGCCTCGATGGGATTCGGCTTGAGTTGATCGCACGCGGCAGTTTTTCCGGAATGTATATAATTCAGGAACTCCTTTGAAATGGTAATGAATCGGCAAAGGTTCATGTGAGATGCCGGGATGGTAAAACCGGGTACTCCCGTCAAGAATGCACCGATTCAATCGGAAATGGGTTTGCATTAGAAACAAAAACATGAAACTTCTCTGGAAGCAACCGGAATATCTCTTTCCATGCAAAATTCAGGCGATACGATCAAGCCACTTTAACCTCTACGCCCTCTTCGGTTCGGGATCTAAACGGAATGATAACTTTTAAGACCCCATACTCGAAACTTGCCCTTGCCTCTGAAGCCTTCACGGGACAAAAAAACCGCATGGATGTCATATATTCAAAGTCGTCCTGCGGGGCTCTGATATAGAAGCTTTCATCGTTCATCTTTAATGTGATGTCTTCTTTTTTTACACCACCCAGGGAGATTTCCATATGCAGATCAGAATGTTCGAAGTCCGGATAACTGAAGATATTCGGTGTGAGTTTAACTTTATCTGCCATTGTCTCTCACCTCCTTTTATGTTTTTGAGACGCTTTCCGGTAAACCAGTTCGAGAAAGCGGTTAAGACATTCTTTAATGACGGTTGTATCTGGTTTTAAGTTAACCATTGATCCTATGAATTCAATACTGCGCCGAGGTTTTGCGGGAACAAACCAAAGTCGGGCCTCTTGACAAATGGGCGGATCATTAACATTTTTTATTTGTCAGCTGACATAAAAATTTGTTACTATTACCTAAGTTGAGCGGTTTTTGCGAAGATATGTGCCGAGGTCTTGATGCAGAAAGATTTGCACAAACCGCAGGCATACCCGTGGATATGTCGAGGATTTTTGCAAAGCCTTTATGCGCAAGAGATCGGTGCAGATCGAGTAAAAAATCGCTCAATTTAGGTATTAATAAAACGAAAGGCGCAGGCGCATGCATACAAAGCTATCGCAGAAGAAAATAACCGCCACGGAAGAAATACGTCCGAGGGCAGGCAATGCGTATCGTTACCGACTCCAAACTACCTGAAGCCCCGAAAAATCCGGAGACATGCAATCTCTTTTCGTTGTACCGGCATTTCGCTCCTCCGGAAAACCTTGAAGAAACGCGAATTAGATCATGGAAATAAATCGAGCCTTTAATCTTCAATTGACAATTTTCAATGAGGGAGGAAATAACCATGGGAAAAAATGTCGCCCAAAAACTAATCGAAAGCCATTTGGTCGATGGCAGCATGCAGCCGGGGAAAGAAATCGGCCTTAAAATAGACCAAACCCTGACCCAAGATGCCACGGGAACCATGGTCATGCTGGAATTCGAGGCGATGCAGATTCCGCGGGTGAAAACAGAGATTTCAGCCCAATACGTCGATCATAATCTGCTGCAAACCGATTTTAAAAATGCCGACGATCACTTGTTTTTATGGAGTTGCTGTCAAAAGTTCGGCGTCTGGTACAGCCGCCCGGGAAACGGGGTGAGCCATCCGGTTCACATGGAACGGTTCGGCGTCCCGGGAAAAACCATGCTGGGGTCGGACAGTCATAGCACGGCGGCCGGATCACTGGGAATGCTCGCCATGGGAGCCGGCGGCCTGGAAGTTGCCATGGCCATGGCCGGAGAACCGGTCTATATTAAAATGCCCCAAATAATGGGCGTCCGGCTGACCGGCAGTCTGCCCGACTGGGTCAGCGCCAAAGACGTGATTTTGGAAATGCTGCGACGGCACGGCGTCAACGGCGGATACGGAAAAATCATAGAATACTACGGCCCGGGATTAAACTGCCTGTCAGCCATGGACCGGCACGTGATCGCCAACATGGGAACCGAACTGGGCGCTACGTCGACGGTTTTCCCGTCTGATGAGGCCGTGCGAAGTTTTTTAAAAGCCCAGGACCGGGAAAACGTTTGGACCGCCATTACAGCCGATGACGATGCCGTCTACGACGAAACCGATGACATCGATTTGTCCGAATTAGAACCGTTGATTGCGCTGCCGAGCAGTCCCGGCAACGTCGTCCCGGTGAGGGAGGTCGCCGGCCGGGAGATCTATCAGTCCTATATCGGCTCATCCGCCAATCCCGGCTTTCGGGATTTTGCCATACCCGCGCTTATGGTCGACGACAGACAGGTTCATGGTCGTGTTTCTCTGGATATCAATCCCACCTCGAGACAAATACTGGAGAATTTAACGACAAAAGGGTATCTCGAGAAGTTGATCCGGTCCGGAGCACGGATTCATCAGGCCGGATGCAACGGTTGTATCGGTATGGGGCAGGCGCCGGCTACCGGAAAAATCAGTTTGCGAACCGTACCCCGCAATTTTCCCGGCCGTTCCGGCACCAAAGAAGATCAGGTCTATTTGTGCAGTCCGGAAACAGCGGCGGCTTCGGCATTGACCGGTGTTATCACCGATCCCCGCACACTGGACATGCCCTATCCCCGATATGAAGCGCCCCGGGAAATTCAAATCAACACGAAGATGTTGATCGCGCCTCCGGATTCAGGGGAAGATGTCAAACTTGAAAAAGGTCCGAACATCAAACCGCTGCCGCCGTTCGATCCGCTGCCCGATACCATTTCCGCCAAGGTTCTGCTGAAAGCCGGAGATAATATTTCGACCGATGAGATCATGCCGGCAGGCGCTGCAATTCTGCCTTATCGCAGCAATATTCCGGAGATCAGTAAATTCGCCTTCAGCCGGATCGATGAAAACTTTTACCACCGGGCCATAAAACACCAGCAACAAGGTTTTATCGTGGTAGGCGGAACCAATTACGGACAAGGATCCAGCCGTGAACACGCGGCCCTGGCCCCTCGTTATCTGGGCCTTAAAATCGTCATTGTCAAAAGTTTTGCGCGGATCCACTGGCAAAATTTAAGTAATTTCGGAATATTGCCGCTCACATTCGTCGACCCTTCGGACTACGATAAAATCGACCAGGAAGATGAACTTGAAGCCGCCGGTATTCGCCAGGTTCTGAGTCAGGGGGGACAGCGCGTGCGAATCACCAACAAAACCAAAGATGAAACTTATGAAACGGAACACACCTTGAGCAAGCGCCAGATTGAAATGATTCTGGAAGGGAGCCTGATCAACGTTGTGCGAAAAAAACAAGGAGCCGCGTAATATGGATTCTAAAAAACTGTATGAAATGATGAAAAAGGTTCAGGAACCCAAAGGTTATTTTTTCAATAAAAACAAAGAGAGAACTTTCGAGCTTTTAGACGCCCTGATTGCCAATAAAGAACGCTACGGGTACATGGGGTGTCCCTGCCGGTTGCTCTCGGGCGACAGGAAGGCTGACCGGGATATCATCTGTCCGTGCATCTACAGTGTACCGGATATCGAAGAATACGGCAGTTGTTACTGCAACCTTTATGTTTCAAAAGACTGGAATGACGGCAGCATCCCCCACGAATACGTTCCGGAACGACGGCCCGCGGAGAAGATGCTTTTCTGAAAAGTCATTGTACATAAACGGTTTTAATATTGACGAACTCTTTGATGCCGTAGTGCGAAAGTTCGCGGCCGTAACCGCTTGATTTGATGCCTCCGAACGGAAGCCGCGGGTCTGATTTTACAAAGGCGTTCACAAAGCAGCAGCCGGCTTCCAATTCATATGTGGCGATTCGTTCGCCGCGTTCGAGATCTTCGGTAAAAATCGCGGCACCGAGACCGAAGGATGTATCATTGGCGACCTGAATGGCTTCTCTTTCATCTTTGACGGAAATGATTGCCGCCACAGGCCCGAAAACTTCTTCTTCGTAGGCGGGCATCCCTTTCTGAATACCGCTGAGAACCGTTGCGGGATAATAGGCCCCCTTCCCGTTTGGAATTTCTCCGCCGAGGAGACATTTGGCGCCTTTTTCAATGCTTTGGGCAACCTGCCGATGCAAATCGTCCCGCAGATCGAATCGGGCCTGGGGTCCGATATCAATGTCTTCTTCCATGGGGTTCCCCATTTTTTTGGTTTGCATGTATGCGATGAACATATCTTCGAATCGCCGGCGAACATCTTCGATGACAACAAAGCGTTTCGCGGCAATGCAGCTTTGACCGGAATTTAAAAGTCTGCTTTCGACACATGTTTTGGCTGCGGATTGAAGATCAGCGTCTTCCAAAACGATATACGGATCACTCCCGCCAAGTTCGAGCACCGATTTTTTCAGCAATTTTCCAGCCGTGGACGCCACCGCCTGACCGGCGAAATTACTCCCGGTCAACGTTACGGCCTTTATGAGCGGATGTTCAATAACGCCTTTTGTTTGTTCGCCGGAAATCAATACATTCCGGAAAAGGTTTTCGGGAAACCCTGCCTTGTTGAAAACATCTTCGATTGCCAAAGCACAGCCCGGCACATTCGAAGCATGTTTCAATACGGCTGCGTTGCCGGCCATCAGGCCAGGCGCTGCAAATCTAAAAACCTGCCAAAAAGGATAGTTCCAAGGCATAATGGCCAGGATAACGCCCAAAGGCCGGAAAGTTACGAAACTGTTGCTGGCATCCGTCGCAATTTTCTCGGGTTGCAGCATTTCCAAGGCATTATCGGCATAGTACTCGCACACCCACGCACATTTTTCGACTTCAGAACGGCCTTGCCGGATGGGCTTTCCCATTTCCATCGCCATGATCTTTGCATATGCTTCCTTATTTTCAATTAAGACTTTAGAAGCGTTCTTCATGAATTCAGCCCGATGGGAAAAGCTTTTTTCCTTCCAGCCAGTAAATGCCTGATGTGCGCCTTCTATGTAATCTTTGACTTTATCAAAGGGGGGTTGTTCGTAAGTTTGGATCGTATCGCCGTTTGCCGGATTGATTGCGGTCAGTGTCATAATGTCTCCTCGTTGAATAAAGAATAAACTTGTTCTCAATAGAAGTCATCTCAAAATAATCTTTTGGCCCAACCTCGGCGTTGGAGCCTCGTTTTAAGTCCTCGACATACTTGAGTATGCCTGCGGGTTAAAACTCGGCTCCGCCTTGATTTTGAACCAAAATCTATATTTTGAGATAGCTTCTAAATATCTGCTGGGTCAAGATCTGTCATCCGCCATCGTCGTCCGTTATCTGTCGTCCGCCGTCCGTCGTCCGTCATCCGGTCTTCTTTTTCCCAACCATAACGGATAACGGCCAATAGGCTTCCATAACGCCCGAACGCTCATCCCATGCCCTGAACAATTTCTTTTCGATCGATTCAATTGGATTTTTACCGTTTCTATCTCTGTAACGCTTTACGGCAGACCAGGTCGCAAGGTAACCGATGAGTTGCTCGACCGTCCATTTTGCCGACATGCGAAAAGCCGGGCTCTGCATTCTGTAAAAGGGAAAGGGAATATTTTCATATCCATTTTCGACGAGTTTTCTTTCGGGCGGCCAGAATTCACCGACGACATCGGCATAAAAAAAATTGATAATTTTATCGACTTCCGGCGATATTGTCAGCAAATTATATGTCCAAACCGCGATGATCCCGTTTTGTTTCAAAACCCGCCGTGCTTCCTGGTAGAACCGGTCGAATTCAAACCAATGCAATGCCTGCGCTACGGTTATCAGGTCAATCGACTGCGCTTCAATGGCTGTTTTATCGGCAGGTGCGACGTGATATAAAATTCTTTCATGACGGACTGCATTTTCGATCTGCCGTTCACTGGCGTCTGTGGCAATGACTTTGTGGAAATATTTTGCCAAACCGCGGGCCGCCTGGCCGGACCCCGTGGCACAGTCCCATGCAAGGTCATGGCCCGGTGTTATGGATGTTAAGAACGTAAACAATTCAGCCGGATAATCGGGACGATATCGGCTGTATTGTTTCGACGCCGCCGAAAAATGGTCTTTGAAGTTATTCTGATCCATTGTTTAATGAAATGCAACATTCAATGTTTTAAACAAAAATTAAGACCCCTCCGTGAAAAGTCAATGAATCGGGGCGGGACCGTA
>CAZQAF010000044.1:0-30605 GCA_964591175.1 uncultured Desulfobacteraceae bacterium
GCCGAGTTTGGGCCAAAAGATTATTTTGAGATAGCTTCTAATAAGATTAGGAAAAATAAGGAGGATGCATGAAGGAACGCTATTCTAATCCGTATGTTATCGGTACCGTTTTAGGACTGATCCTGCTCTTTTGTTTTTATACCATGGGCCGGGGATTGGGTTCTTCGTCGTCATTTGCCCGGATTGCCACCGCCGGCGTCAATCTGGTGGCCCCGGAACATGCCAGGGCCAATGCGTATTACGCGAATTATCTTCGAGGGGGAAAATCACCCCTGATAAGCTGGCTGGTCTTTTTGACTTTGGGCGCAGCGTTGGGCGGTCTGTTTTCAGCCTTTATCAGCAACCGGATAAAGGGTGAAGTGGCCCGGGGGCCATCCATCGGCGTTTCGATCCGGTTATGGCTGGCTTTGGGCGGCGGTATTTTATCCGGATTTGCCGCACGGCTGGCCCGGGGATGCACCAGCGGACAGGCCCTCACCGGCGCTTCTGAACTGGCCGTCGGAAGCTGGGTTTTTATGTTGTGTATTTTTGTAGGGGCCTACGGCATGGCCTATTTTTTCAAAAAGGAGTGGTTATAATGGGACCTTTGTATAAATTCGGTTGGTTCGATTTTGCATACAGCCTTCAGTTGGCAGGAATTATCGGCTTTATGTTCGGATTCGTTCTGGAAAGAGCAGGGTTCGGCAATCCCAGAAAATTAACGGCGATCTTTTATCTTAGAGATTTTGCCGTCTTAAAAGTCATGTTCACGGCGATTGTGGTGTGCATAATCGGGCTTCTTTATTTCTCGGTTTTCGGCTGGATCGATCTGGCGCGCGTGTACCTGCTGCCCACCTTTATCTGGCCGCAAATCGTCGGCGGTTTGGTGCTCGGTGTCGGGTTTGTCATGGGCGGCTATTGCCCGACAACGTCCGTTGTGGCGACGGTATCCGGCAAACTGGACGGATTGATTTTCATTATCGGCATGATGATCGGCTCTGTATTTTTTGCGGAAATCTTTCCGCTGATTGAAAAATTCTATGTCTCGGGTTCCAAGGGAGCGATTCGACTCACCGACGTGTTCGGTATTAATTCGGGCATCATCGCGCTGTTGGTTTGCCTGATAGCCGTCGGCGCCTTCTGGCTGGCGGAGAACGTCGAACAGAAATTCGGCGATAAGGATACACTGCCGAGACCTTCGCCGAAAGTCAAGCGGACCGCGGTTGCGCTACTTATCCTCCTGGGGCTGACCCTTGCGGTTATCAACCCGGATCGGATCGCCGCCAAATCTGCCGTTCCTGAAATGAAACCTAAACAACAGACGAATGCCGTTCAAAAACCGGCGGCGACATCAAAAAAACCGGCTTCGAGCGGCTTTAAAATAATTGATGATGAAGGGTGCTAGCCCGAATGTTCATGAAAATTTTCGGGAGACTTTGTTGTTTTCAACGTTGAACTTGCATCCGGGTGCAAAGCACCCGGTTTGTTTTACAAGAAATTAAAAAATGGAAACGGCGGGGCGCCTTAGATCTGTGAGATGGTGCTTTTGAGCTGGGCAATCTCAAGCCCCAGGCTGACACACTGTTTTCCGTCCATACACAGGTCGGCGTCCTGGTCTTCCAGAAAGGTTTTCAATTTGATGTGATCCTTTTTCAACTGGACCGTCCATGTTTTTTGTTCGTTGTCATATTCGACGTCAATATCGATGCCGCACTCGCCGATGTCCGGGTACAATTCTCTGATTTTATCACACAATGCATTTTTATCATACATGATATCACACTCCTTTCTCCTAAACATTTGCCATGGTGTTATCTTATGTCCATGCATTTCTAATAGTTTTATTCTAATGCAGCAATTGGATAAGTCAAACCCTAAGCGAGCGTAAACCTAACCGAGATGATTTGTAATATATTTATTTAAAAGGGGTGTTTTGATAATTCTTGCAAAACAAAGTTGTTGGGGCGTAGTTGAAGATGAAAGCCAAAGATATCTTTGTCAGCAGTGAAATATGGATCCTGCTATTCTATCTCGGTTGTGTTTACGCTCACTCAGGGTCGATCTCGGATTCTTTACTTTTCTTTTATTTTCAGCAGGTCGTCGACTTTTGATTGGATGCCGTCCACCTGTGAGGCGGACAGATAAAACGGGTAGTTATTTTCCGAAGACACCGCCGCATAATTATCGTCCTTTTTATCTTTTTTGGCAAATATCGACAAAGAAAAGTCTTTTTCACCTTTCAGGCTCAGCGTATAAATGGGATTTTTAAAATCTTCTTTTTTGGCGCCCTCGATATACTTTTCGCACTCCAGGTGATTCAGAAAACTCAGCAGGCGGCTGATTTTGGTGGGGGGTGCGGTTTTGCCTTTTGCGTCCTCCCACACGGTTTCGGTTTTCGGTTCTTTGGCCGCTTTGGCTGCTTTTTCTTTTTTCCCGGAAGTGGTTTCGGGTATTTCTTTTCGATAAAAAGAAGCGGTTTTTTTATCATGTAAAAGGGTTATCTTGCCAATGGTATTTTGCGCATAGGACATCACGGTTTTGTCCCGCAAATCACTGACGCTCTCATCGAATTTTCGTCTGAAATCTTCCCTGGCATGATAGACATTGGGATCGTCTGCGAGTCTAACAAAGGTGTGTTTATATGTCGGGGCTGTTTTGCCGATATCAAAATCGCGCACCAGCGTGTTTCCCTTCCAGGCCTTCACATGGATTTTTTTATCCTTTCCCAAATCATAACGAACATAATTTTTGGATTCCGATACCAGTGCGGTCAGTTTCAGTGTTCCGATGACGCTCAACATACTTTTGACCTTTTCGGGGTCTGCGGGATACTCTTTTGGTTCGATAGACCATGCATCGTCTTTTTTATTCAAGACAATGGATTTCCCGGCGGTTGTGATTTCAATTTTGGAAATTTGTTTCTGGGGAACCGCGGGAAGTTCCGGAAGCTGATAATTTGTTCTGTTTGAACGGTGTAACGCAAGATACAGCACCAGTGCGACCAGAATGGCGGTCAGAATGAAATATTCTTTTTTCAGCTTCATATATTCACCTCTTTTACTTTTGAAACATCATCTGTATTCGTTTTTTCCTGGAATGGCGCTTCAGCCATACCAAAAGACCCAAGAAAACCACCAGTATGGGGAGCCCGGCGATATTGAAGGTCTTGACAAAGGTTTTTGTCAGCGAACCGGTATCATGAAGGGGGTTAAAGTTGAGTATTTTGCTTCTCATGCTGGCAATGTCTTCCCGATTGTTCAGGGCATCCAGTGTGTTCAAAACAAACATATCATTGGGACTGTCGCCTTCGGGGTCCAGAACATTGTTTTTCAGCATATCCGGTGCAGCCATCAAGAAGATTTTACCTGGCTTTCCCCTGGCGATGACCTGGGTTTGGCCTTTTATCTTTGCCAGCTCGGCCTCGGTCTTTTTAGCGGCCGCCCCGGGCGTGTTTTCTTTTTTATCCTTTTTGTCTTTTTTATTCTCTCCGGCGGTTTTGTCATCCTTAGATATTTTTTCGGGTATGGGTTTGCCGGCAAAATAACTGGGGAATTCCCCTTCAATGAGATAAGCCAGTGGAAATTGCTGCATCTGGTCGGCCGGCGGCGGCGGCGGGAGAAGCAGGGGATTTAGACTGATATTTTTACGTATCTCCCAGGATTTTTCCGAGGATGAAAACAATTTGACGGCTTTGAGTTTGTTTTCGGAAATTCGCGCCGGGTCCAGTTCCAGCGGAGATATTTTCACCGCAATCAGTCCCTTGATGCCCCGCAGAAATTTCAATTTGTGGTTGATATTTTTGTCTTTGATAATGGGGGCAAAATATATGGCCCTCTCACCGCCGCCCATGCTCTGTGGAAGCCTTTGCTTGTGGCAGTTTTCATCCAGGACAAATGCTTTCTTGATGTGGATGCCGTAATGGGACAGCAATTTTTCGAGCCCGGTATCCAGCGGGACATAAACAGGTCCCCGGTTAAATTCGTACCGCTGTTGATTGTTGCGTTGGACTTCCTTGAATGGCTCCAGGAACAGGGCAAGATTGGTGCCTCTCATCAGGGCCTGATCGATTTGGAAGAGTTCGTAATCGGAAAATTTTTCAGTGGGGCGCGCAATCACCAGGCATTTGAGGCTGCCGGGAATGGACTGCTTTTTCAGATCGATGGGTTTGATGCTGTATGTTTTGGATACCAGGTTTGAAAATGTGGATATGGCGTCCTGATTTTGCCGGCCCATGGGTGAAAAACGCGATGTGCTCAATGTGCCGTGGTCGGCCAGGTATCCGAGGTCCTGGTTGATATTCACCAGGGTTTCCAGGTTGTTGTTGATGGCATCTTCCAGTTTATCGAGGCTTGCCAGATTATACTGGGTTCCGATGATGGGAAGCCGGATCTCACTTAAAAGCGGTATTTTTCTGAATTTTCCGTTGTATTCCATCACCAGGCCGATCATGCCGGTGCCTGCCTTTATTTTTCCATGAGAAAGGTCCGGCCACTGTAGTTTCATGAGATCGTATTTGTTCAACGACGTGTCCGATGGCGGCGTCGCGGAGGGATCGATGTAGGTATATTCCAGTTTGTCGTAGTTTTTAGCATTGAGCCGGGAAACGATATCTTTTATCTTATCCGGATACTCCGGAAGCTCGTTCAGTCCCATGAGCGGCGCGATGGGTTTTAATGAAGAAGACTGATACAGCGTGACCTTTACTTTACCCTTTAGACTCAACAATGTGCTGATTTTGTTGTTGAGTTTCTGAATGGCCGTGGTCAGCTTATACTCCAGGCCGTTCACGGAGGTAATGGTGGGAATTCTTTCCACCATATCACCGTGAATGAGGACCAGCCCCATATAGGCTTTCTTGAATTTGACCTCGTCTTGCTCAAAAACCTGTATCTGGACGGGATGTATCCCGTAATTGTTTGCCAGTTTCTGATTTTCCCGGGTCGCGGCATCGATTCCTTCGGATTCGGGACTGACATCGTAAAATTTATAGTTGAAATACTTGTTGGCATGAATCGCATACTCTTGCAGCAGATCGTGCAAATATCGTTCGGTATTGTTGTACGGCGCCGGCAGATCTTTCGTAAAGAAGACATCGATGGTCAATGGCTCGGAAAGGGTGGACACCACGTGTTTGCTGGCGTCGGAAATGGAATAAATTTTGTTTTGGGTGAGATCGAGCCTGAAAAACAGCGTCACTCCCGCGACGTTGACCAGGACGATGATGACCAGGTAGATACACAGTTTGATATATTTGGGATAGCGTTTTTGAATGCCCATTTATTCGCTCCTTAATTTTTTTCCTGCATGACCAGATGGGTACTGTAGAGACCGATGAACACGACACTGAAGAAGTAGATGATATCCCTGGAGTCCACAATTCCTTTGGCAATATTTTTGAAATGATAATCCGCTCCGAGATAACCGATGACGCCCAGCATCGACCGCGGGAAGAAGAGAAGCATTTTGTCGATCAAAGCAAGCGTAAAGCAGATGACCATGCCGACAATAAAAGCGATGATCTGGTTTCGGGTCAGCGACGAGGCAAAAAGCCCCACGGCGACAAAGGCCGATCCCAGCAAAACGGCGCCGATATATCCGCCGGCCACAGGGCCCCAATCGAGCTGGCCCATAAAGGAGATACATATGGGATAGGCCAGGGTTGGGATCAGTGCGGCGGCCACGAACAAAACGCCGGCTAAAAATTTGCCGAAAAGGATATCCGTAGAGGTTACCGGCAGGGTCGCAAGCATTTCATAAGATCCCACATTCAGCTCTTCTGAAAAGAGTCTCATGGTGACGGCCGGGATCAAAAAAGAAAAGGTTATGGGAAGCAGATCAAAAAAATTTCTCAAATCCGCCTGGTTGTAATAGAAAAATGTCGTGAAAAAGAACCACCCCGTGACCAGCAAAAAAATGGATATCACGATGTAGGCAATGGGGGATATAAAATAGTCTTTGAGTTCCTTTTTGCAGATGCGGATCATCTGTTGCATATCTGTCCTCCTTAGTGCTCTGATTCGTAAGTTCGATCACGTATTTTTATATTGTTTCACCACAGAGGCACAGAGGACACGGAGTTTTTTAAGAGAATGTATTTGCCGGGAGGTACCGGCAAATACATTACAATCAACCGCTTCGCGGTAAAGGCTTTGCAAAAATAAGACAGATTGTTTTTCACCCATCGGCACCTCCTGATGGGTGAAAAGAAAAATATTCTCTGTGAACTCTGTGTCTCTGTGGTGATTATAAATTGTCAATACAATACGATACCGTATTTATGAATACATCTACTTCGTTAATTCGCGGAATACGGTCTCCAACGTTTTCGTTTCCTGTTGAAACTCGATGAGAATCCAGGACGTTTGTTTGATGGTTTGATAAATGGTTTCTCTAAGGTCCGCCGCGGATTCGCATTCGAGCCGTATGCCGAGGTCGCTGCCTTGTGCACCGGGAGTGCGCTCAACGGCCCTCACCCCTTCGATGGCGCCGAGTTGATCCTGCACATCCTGAAAGTCGGCGTTTAACAGCGCCAGATGGATAAAATATTTTTGCCCGGCGGCCTGCTTGAGATTTTCCGTGACATCATCGGCAACGATTTTACCCTTGTTGATGATCACCACGCGGTCACAGGTGGCTTCCACTTCGCTCAAAATGTGGGTGGAGAGGACCACGGTTTTTTCTTCTCCGATTTTTCGAATGATATCCCGAATTTCTGCAATCTGGTTCGGATCCAGGCCGGATGTGGGTTCATCCAATATCAGGATTTCCGGATCGGTCATCATGGCGTGGGCCAGGCCGACCCGCTGGTTCAACCCTTTGGAAAGTTCATTGATGCTCCGGTGCATAATATCATCCAATCCGCACAGATCGACCAGTTGGCGGATCCTGGAAATCCGTTGGCCCTTGTCCATACCCCGGATTCCGGCGACAAAGTCCAGGTAGTCATAGACCAGCATGCTGTGGTAAAGCGGTGCCGATTCCGGCAGGTATCCCATCATCTTTTTAATTTCGATCAAATGTTCATCCAGCAAATAGTCTTTGACGCGAATGGTTCCGGATGTGGGCATGAAATAGCCCGTGAGCATTCGCAGGGTAGTGGTTTTTCCGGCGCCGTTGGGACCTAAAAGGCCCAGGATTTCCCCTTTTTTGATGTTGAAATTGATTTGATCCACGGCGCAGAATTCATTGTAATATTTTGTCAGATTTTCAACATGGATCATGGTGGTTCCTTCCTTTAATCGGTTTTCAGTTATTGGTATTTAGTGTTCTGTGTTGGTGTTCAGTGTTCAGTGTTCAGAGTTCAGCAGTTTTTGGTGTTCAGCGTTCAGGATTTTAGATCAAAATATATAGCGTATCAGCCTATTGTTAAAGTATAAACCACTTACCACTCAACCAACCACTAAACCACTAAACACTGATACCTGAGCACTAAACCACCGAACTCTGAACACTGTAATTTCAAATTACTGCTGCATCTGTCTTTTTTATCCATCCGATTTTGTCTTTGGAAAACCGTATTTTTAAAAAGCCGTCTTTTTCTTTGTCCACATGAACCTGTGAGCCCGCGTGAAGCGCGAAAAGTTCGGTGGCATTGTCCGACAACCCGGAGCGGACTGAAATTTCAGGGGGAATGATCACCGCCCGTTTATTATAGGCGTCGTCGTAATAATTAAACGATGCCGTCAGGAATATAACCACTAGCGCGGGCAGTACCATATTCCGCACCCATTTGAATCTGTTTTTTCTCAAAACCAGTTGCAATGTCAAGACAATCCAAAAAATTGTGTTTAAAACGACGGCAAGCCACTGGAGTGTCGATCGACTCAAAAGATATTGCCAGAAAAAAAGTATTTTAAGAACCGGATGATTATGGTCCGGTGAAATATCCTTGACCCGTGACTGCGCAACGCTGTAATTGAATTTAAGATCCGGATCGTTGGGGATCCGTCTGAATGCCCGTTGATACCAGAAAATCGCATGGCCGACGTCGTTTTCCTTCAAATATGCATTTCCCAGATCGTAATAGAGCTTTCCGCTTTTAATTCCCCTATGAACCATTTCGGAAAATGCCGAGACCGCGGCCTGAAAATCGCCGTTATGATAACTTTTCACCCCTTTATGAAAAAGATCGGATGCAACGCCGGCCTGCGCGGGACCCGTCATCAGGATGATCAAAAACAGGCATCCGAAGACCTGTTTCAATATCAAAATCCGATTTTTCATCAGCAAAGCCTCCTGACCACTTTTTGTGTCTCGGAAAAAAGCGCTTGTTTTGCATGGATGTCAAAATTCACACCGCCGTATCTGGCAGATTCGATTTGATCGAGCAGCGATGCGGCTTGGGCGGCGGTCTCGGCGCCGGTCCCGTTGTTTGCAAGAAGCTTTTCTGCTTCGGCCCGGGTAAGGGATTCACCCTTGGAGCCGGCTGTTGAAAAAATGGCATAGATCAAAGACCGGTAAAGGGCCGACAGAAAAACGTCATCGGACGGCGCACCGCCGGCTTTTTTCAGCGATTCATGGGCTTTCCGGGCCATTACCATAGTGGGATCGTCTTTTTTTATAAAAAATGCCGCGGCGAATTTAACCCCTAAAAAAACCAGCACCGGCACCCCGAGATACAACCAAAAATGAAACAGGGGCAGGGTTCGCCGAAACGCCAATACATCGGACGTATCCTTGATCGGGAGGATATCCCGGCCGATGAATGCAACTTTCTTTTTGAACGATTTCGGGCCTTTCACGGACTTTGCCGGAGCAGAAGCCGTTTCCAGTTTGCTTGCTTCTTTCGAGGCAAGGACTTTCAAAGGAAAAGGCTTCGTAGACAAGGTAATATATTGTTTGGATGCAGTGTCAAAATATTTAAGACGAACTGAAGAAATGGAAAAATCGCCTTTTTTCACGGGAACCAGCGCATAACGAAACACTTTTTTCCCGGAATAACCTCCGGCGTTGATATGGATGTCCTGTCCCGGGTTGTCCGGATAGACCTTGAAGGATTGCGGCACGTTTACCGACGGCGCCGAAGCATCCATGATATTTCCGGTCCCCTCCACGGTAATGGAAAGGGTGGTGGAATCTCCGGCATTGATTTCATTTTTCCCCAGTTCTCCGTGAAGGGTGAACCGGCCCACAAGACCGGAGAACACCCCGGAGCCGTTATCCGGCGGCAGCGGCCGGATGTTTACGGACACAGGATTGGTTTGCAAAGTGGCGGGTGCCGGCGCGCTGTTTCCGAAAAAGGGATCGTTAAAAAAGGAATTGTCAAAAAAAGAATCAAAGGGATTGGTACTTCGGCGATGCCGGTGCCGGACAATATCCAAAGACAGGATCGCCGGTTCGATGGTCTGAGGACCGGAAGCGGTGGGCGTCAGGATATAGGTCACCTGGGTGACCTCGAAATCTCTTCCATCGATAACGGTTTGAAAGGTGTTGTCCTGATCGATTTTTTTAGCGATAAAGCCTGAAAAGGCCGGTTCTTTGACAAGACTGGCATTGGCAATTCGCACCCTATGATACAGCTTAAAGGTGTATTCTATTTGCTGGCCCACATACGGGTTTTTCTTTGAAACAGACGCCCGCACAAAAACATCTTTTGACGGTTCATTTTTTTGCGGGCTTTTGGAAACGATAACGGTTATTTCCCGGGTTTGAAACGGTTTCCCCTTCACGTTGACCGTCAACGGCGGAATTTTCAGCCGCCCTTGTCTTAACGGCATAAGGGTATAGTTATGAGATGATTTCCGCGAGATTCGGTTGTTGATGATCTGTACGCTGCTGCCGGTTCCTTGGGACAACACCCGAAAATCTTTGATCGGTGAGACATCCACGCTGCCTTCGCCGCCGTCGACGGAAACCGTGAGATGAATGGTTTCGTTGAGCGTCGTCCGGGTCCGGTCCACAAAGGCCCGGACGTCGCCTGCGAGCGCTTGCAGCGGAAACAGCATGATAACCCATATGATCAGGGCGGTTCGCTTCATTACCAGTCCTTTTCAATCTCCTCTTTATGGTACAGCGGCATCATTGCCCTTCCGGGCATATCCTGCAGACGGTTCAGCACGTTGTCCGAATGATATCCAGCCTTGCGATGCTGCTGCGGCTTCGCGGCGGTCGCGATATTTTGGCTGCCCTTTGGCGCTGTTTGATGCTCGGAGGCGTTTGGCGCGGGCGTCTTCCCGTCGTTCTTCTTATTCTGATGCGCGTTGGCAGCGGAATCTTTATCATTTCCCGGGTTTTTTTGTTCGGACTTTTGACTGTTTAAGGCATTGGTTTTTTCGTTTTTTTGAACTGATTTGCCTGATTTCTCAGGGCCTTGTGGTTTTTTGCCTGCGCTTTCTTTATGGGAATCGATTTTGCTGCCGGATGGGTTCTTGTTGCTTTTAGCGCCTTGATCAGGGTGCTTTTTTTTCTGCGCCATCATTTTTTTAGCAATTTCAAGGTTCTCTTTGGCCTGGGTATCCTTCGGGTCAATTTTGAGCGCAGCCTGATAGTTTGATACGGCATCTTTGAATTTTCCCTGCCGGAATGCGGTGTTTCCCAAATTATACCGGCTCTTTTCACAAAGGGTTTTGTTTTTGCTTTTAAGGGCCTGCTTATAATTTTGACGGGCTGCGTCGTATTTGCCGATTTTATAGTCGGCATTGCCGATGTTGTAGTAGATTTCAGGCATATCCGGCTTTTCGAGCTGGGCATCGATAAAGCGTTTCAGTGCTTTTTGGTAATCTTTTTTTTCATAGGCGGCCATTCCCTGCCGGACGATGGTATTGACGCCGGCGGCCCGGGCAGGACGAAAAGGCAGCAGCAGACCGGCCATGAGCATAAGGGCAAATATTTTTTTTCTATCCGGTAAAAACAGTTCCGCCAGAAGCAATAAAATTGCCGGCGCCAGAAGCCACTGATATCGGTCCTCCCAGACTTGCTTGCGCCGGCTCGATAGGGTGCTCAATGTCATTTGTCCTCGAATATCTTTTTTGTAAATAGTGTCCAAATCCAAATCCCCGGCGATGGCGCGGACATATGTGCCGCCGGTGATGAGCGCCATTTTTTTTAACGTTGCTTCGTCCAGTCGGGACATGACGATATTGCCGCTGATGTCTTTTTTAAACCCGCCATGTTCATCGGGTACGGGCACCCCTTCGCTGCCGCCCACGCCAATACAGAAAAGTTTTATGCCGTCCTTTTTCGCCAGACGGGCGGCCTTTATCGGATCGCCCTGGGTGCTTTCGCCGTCGGTAATTAATATGATCGCTTTTTGGGTTGCGTCTTTTTTCCGAAATCCGGATATGGCCGTGGTCACGGCGCCGGGAATGTCGGTGCCGCCTACCGGCATCTCATCCGGGGAAAGCGCCTTTAAGAAGATATGGAACGCATGGTAATCCAGGGTCAAGGGGCATTGAAGAAAGGCGGTTCCCGCAAATGCCACCAGACCGATTCTGTCCCCTTGCAGCATATCCAGCAGGTCATAAATTTTCCGCTTCGCCCGCTCGAGGCGGTTGGGGTGGATATCTTTTGCCAGCATGCTTTTGGAGCAATCCAGAGCGATCATGATATCGACCCCTTTTCGCTCGATGGTTTCCCACTTATACCCGTATTGAGGGCCTGAAAGGGCCACCGTGATCAATGCGATGCTCAACAATAACAGCCCGGCCCTGATCCAGCGCCGTTTTGTGTCGGCATCGGGTGCAATGGCCGCCAGTCCCCGTTTTGATGCATACCGGGAAAGGATTTTTTCCCGTCTCTTCATGCCGAAAAGAAGAATCAAAAAGAAGACGGGGACCGTCCATATAAGAAACAGCATCTCGGTTCGAACAAATTTCATGGCACGCTTAAAAACCTTGTATTGGACAAAGAGATCCAGCCCCCCAGTAAAACAAGGGCCGGTATCAGAAAGTACGGATAAAGTTCTTTATAATTATTATAGGTTTTGACTTTAACATCGGTTTTCTCAAGCCGATCGATGGTGTCATAGATCCGATTCAGCCCTTTTGTGTTTTCGGCTCTGAAATAGAGCCCTCCGGTCTTACGGGCAATATCTTTTAATGTGTCTTCATCGATATCCACGCGCTGGTAAACATACTGATCGCCGAACACCGGGTCGTGGATGAGAAAGGGCACCTTCCCGTGGCTTCCCACACCGATGGTGTAGATTTTAACCTTATTTTCAGCGGCGATTTCCGTTGCCGTGTCCGGGGAAAGCGCACCGCTGTTACTCATTCCGTCGGTCAGCAGGATGATCACATTTGATTTGCTTTTAATATCCTTTAGGCGTTTCAACGAGATGCCGATGGCATCTCCGATGGCGGTGCTTTTACCTGCGGACCCGATTTTCAGGCGTTCCAGAATGGACGATATGGCATTATAGTCCCGGGTCAGGGGAAGCTGCGTATACGCATGGGAACCGAACACCACCATGCCGATCCGATCGCCGCTGCGTTTTGAGATAAAATTTCCAATGACGTCTTTTACCGCTTGAAGCCGGTTCACGATCCTGCCTTTTTCTTTGAAATCGAGAGCGGCCATGCTTTGGGAAAGATCCACCGCAAGAACAATATTGATTCCCCGGGTTTTAATGCTGACCTGCCTGCTTCCCCACTGGGGCCTGGCCAGTGCGACAATCAGCAGGCAAAGGGCCGTGTATTTCAAAAGAGGCAAAAACCGTCCCATGGATACAAAAAACGATCCGCCGATATCCGAAATCGCGGACATGCCGGATACGCGCAGACAGGGAGAAAGCTGCCGGCGGCGATGATAATACCAGGCCGCCGGGATTGCCGCCGCCGAGATAAAAAAATATGGATTGGCGAATCTGAACATAAATTTTTACCCGTTATCCATTATCATTTAAAGGCGTTGTTTGTTTTACGAAATTTTTCACGAATACCAGGTCGCCTTTCATTTTTTCCTTTGAAACCGGATGTCCTGCAAACTTGACCGGATCGCTGGAAATCAGAAAACTTCTCAGCCCGGCCTTCAGGTTCCGGTCCAGATGTATGTCGCCGATGCGCGGGAGAAGTTCTTCGGTGGTCATTTCCAGGCTGCCGATGCGAAACCTTTCGTGAACATAGCCCCTTAAAATTGCGGAGAGGTCAAAATAAAATGCCCTCCCTTCTCCATCGATCCTTTTGGAAAGCGCCTTGACGGCGGTCAATGCAGCCTCATGGGGCGAAATGCGGACAACCGGTGCTTCTTTTTTTCGCTTTCGTTTTTTTAAAACCCAAAACATCACGATAATCAAACCAGCAAGGATAAGTCCCGCCGCGACGTACAGGATGTAATGAAGCAGCCTTGGATCGACCCCGATGCGTTCAAGGGGTTTGATATCATGAATATCGGTCAAATGATTCGTTGTCAGCGTGTTTGGAACCATTATTGCATCCGTTGTTTTCGATACCTGAAATATTTTATCAGCGCATCTGTTACAACGTCCCGCGTGCTGATTTCAATGCAGTCGATATCTGCGGATTTCAACTGCTCCAGTGTCCTTTCGTATTGTCGGCGTTTTTTAGCCTGATACAGATGTCGGGTGTTCGCGTCGGAAGCATCCAGAAACAGATGGTTTCCGGTTTCCAGGTCCTCGATGAAGATCATTCCCGCTTCAGGCAGAAAGAACTCGCCGGGATCCGATATCATAACGCCGATGAGTTCATGTTTTTTCGCCGTGACTTTCAGTCGCTTGAGGTAGTTGCCGGACAAAAAGTCTGAAATTAAAAATGAGATGGTTCTTTTTCGGCAGACCCGTCCCAGGTAGCTGACGGCGGTTTGAATATCCGTGCCTTTGCCCCGGGGATCGAAAGTAAAAATTGCTCGAATAACGCGCCAGACATGAGACGATCCCTTCTTGGGGGGGATGTATTTTTCGACGGTATCGGTAAATAGAATCGCCCCTACTTTATCGTTGTTGCGAATGGCATTGAATGCCAGAACAGCGGCGACTTCAACGGCCTTTTCCGTTTTCAGGCTATCGCCGGTGCCGAAACCGCCGGATGCACTCATATCCACCAGGAGCATGACAACCAACTCCCGCTCTTCCCGGTAAAGTTTGATGAACGGGCGACCCATTCTGGCGGAGACTTTCCAGTCGATATTTTTGATCTCATCGCCCGGTGTATAATCTCTGACTTCTTCAAACTCGATGCCCGATCCGCGAAATACGGATTTATACTGGCCGGCCATCAGGGTGTTGACCTGTCGATTGCTTTTGATATGAATTTTTTTTATTTTCTTTATCAGTTCCGGTGACAGCATTTTTTTATTGAATGTTTCAGAATTTAGGATGCACCAGGCCGAAAAAAATTTTACGGCACTTCAATGGAATCAAAAATCTGCCCGATAATCTGATCCGGCGAGATGTTCTCGGCTTCTGCTTCGTAGGAAAGAATGATTCTGTGGCGCAGCACCGCCGGTGCGATGATTTTGATATCCTGGGGCGTAACATAGGCCCTCCCCCGCAAAAACGCATATACCCTGGCCGCCAGGCTCAAAAAGATGGTTGCCCTGGGCGATGCGCCGAACTGAATATAATCGGAAACCTCGATGTCGTAATCATCGGGCTTGCGGGTGGCCAAAACAATATCCACGATATAATCCTTGAGCTTTTCGTCCATATAGATTTCTCGGATCAGCGAAACGACGGCATCGAGTTCTTCGGGAGTCATCACCTGCTGGATTTGACGGGGCGTCTCGAATCCCACCCGTTTCAAAATTTCTTTTTCTTCATTTTTTTCCGGGTAGTCGATGAGAACTTTGAGCATAAACCGGTCGACCTGCGCTTCGGGCAGCGGGTATGTCCCTTCCTGTTCGATGGGGTTTTGGGTGGCCATCACCATAAACGGGTCGGGAAGGTCAAAGGTCGTTTCACCGATGGTTACCTGACGTTCCTGCATGGCCTCCAAAAGAGCGGACTGAACCTTGGACGGCGCCCGGTTGATCTCGTCCGCTAAAATGATATTATGGAAAACAGGCCCTTTTTTAATGGAGAAATCACCGGTTTTGGGACGATAGATTTCGGTGCCGATCAGATCCGCCGGCAAGAGATCCGGTGTGAACTGAATTCTTTTGAACTCCGCCTGAACCGTTGAAGCCAGCGCCATGACGGCGCTGGTCTTTGCCAGCCCGGGAACCCCTTCGATGAGAATATGTCCTTTGGTAAAAAGCCCGACCAGAAGACCGTCCACGAGATCTCGCTGACCCACTAATATTTTGTCGATTTCCCTTCTGATGTTGTTGACCAGCAGGCTTTTTTCCGCGACCTGCTCTTTTAATACCTCGACCACGTTTTATTTCCTCCTTGTAGGGGCAATGCAATAATGGTTATTCATAAAATGGCTCATTATTATGAGTTGAATCAATAAATTATATTTCTGAATGAAGAATCGCTCAACGAGTTTGAAGTGAGCTAAAGTTTGAAGTGAGCTAAAGTTGAGGAATGCTGCAAATTATATAAAAGCAGCGGAGCAAAGCGACTCCATAACTTTAGGCACTTTAGATCACTTTAGTCACTTTTAACTTATTCGATTCAGAGTAAAACAGCCTCTTCCAGAGTTTATATCAAATTCGGTTTCCCCGGGTTCGGATTCTTTACTTCTGCTTTTTCAACTTAATCACGAAAAATCCTGAATTGGCCCGTTTGACCAGCAAAATGACAGCGCCGTTTTTTTTCACTTTTTGCACGGCATCTTTGTAATCATCCACCGTGTTGATGGATTGGTGATTGATTTCCTTTATCATGTCGCCGGGTTGAATACCTTCGTTGTCACCCTGGCTGTTGGATTGAACATGGGTGACCACCACGCCTTTGGTTTCCCGTATATTGAACTTCCGGGCGATTTCCGGCGTCAGGTTTGATACCCGTATGCCGAAGGCTTCCTGTTTTTTATGGGGAATACCGACTAAAGACAGGCGCCCTTCCTGTCTTCTGGCAATTTTGACGTTAAAGGTTTTCTCCTTGCCGTTGCGCAATGCCGTTATTTTGACCATTTGGCCGACATGAAAAGCGGCGATGATGCGGGTCAGCTCCCGGCTGGCTTCAATTTTTTTGCCGTTGACGTCAATAATAACGTCCCTTGTCCGGATCCCGGCCTTATCCGCGGGATCTCCCGGAAAAACCTGAGATACCAGCACGCCTTCTTTGTTTTTTATCCCGTAGTATTCAGCCATTTCATCGGAAATATCCTGAATGCCGACCCCGAGCCAGCCCCGGGTCACTTTACCTTGTTCTTTGAGCTGTTTGATGACCCCTTTGGCCATGTTTACGGGAATGGCAAAGCCGATTCCGTTCCCGCCGGCGATAATGGCGGTATTGATGCCGACCACCTGACCGTTCATGTTGATCAGCGGACCACCGCTGTTGCCGGGGTTGATGGATGCATCGGTCTGGATAAAGTCGTCATAAGGACCGGAGCCGATGACCCGGCCTTTGGCGCTGACAATTCCCGCAGTTACGGTATGCTCCAGCCCGAAGGGACTGCCGATGGCCACGACCCATTGTCCCACTTTAAGGGAATCGGAATCGCCGAAGGTCGCGACGGAATAGTTTCCGCCGGGTTTTATCTTGATCAGCGCAATATCCGTGCTGGGATCCCGGCCGATGATTTTGGCGTCATATTCTTTTCCGGAATTCAATTTGACCTTGATTTCGTCCGCACCGGCGATTACATGATTGTTCGTAACGATATACCCATCTTTATCGATGATGAATCCGGATCCCAGGCTTCGCTGTTTGTATTCCCGATGCTCTTCATCTCCGAAAAACTTATCGAAAAAATCCTTGAATGGATCCTGATCTCCCTGGGGGCCTTGATAATAGTGTCGGAACACCGGTCCGCCGCCCTTGATGGTTTTTACGGTGCTGATATTGACCACCGCCGGACTAACGGTTTCGGCAAGCATGCTGAAGCTTTCAGGGATGGTTGATCGGTCCCGTGGCACGGCCCACGCATTGACGGCGGGTTGGGAGATTGAGATGGCCAGCATCAAGGCGGCTGCCAGCATCATCGTCACAAACGTTTTTTTTCTTGTTCCATTGTGCGTGCACATGGGATCATTCATCGGAATTCTCCTTATCGTTCAATTTAATTGATGAAAAGAATGAACATATCCGTACGGGCAAAACCAGCGGTTTGCCGGTCAGAACATACTATAGATCATCAATGGCCGATTTTCAATCTTGGATAAGGGGAGGGGGGCGCTTCGAGGTTCGGGTGTATGGGTTCCAGTTAGGCAACCATATGTCATCGTAATATGTTGTCAATATTTCAAACATTCCGGGTCTGGATTCAAAACAGATTATTTCCTCTTCGCACTGTAATGCTTTTTAAGATACCGTTTTAAACGTCGCATTACCGTTGTGAAAGCAAAATCTATGGAAAGGTAAAGGTTTTCGGAACCGGTTCCCGATTCCGAATCGTGCTTTACGGTAATGAGTTTGCCGGGGACATCTATGGTTATCGTTACGCAATAAAGACGGTTTTTTTGATGGTGGGCGCCCGACTGATCGATGACCACCCGGCAATGCTGGATGTAATTGCGGAATCGATTCAGTTTGGCGGCCGTGTGATAAACAAAATCTTTGATCGGTTCTGTTTCGATATCATGCCGGAAACATAAATCGAGCGGAAATTTCACGGTAACGGGTTTTTGTCCGGAGATTGGGAGCTGCGGTTTCGCGGATATCAGTCCTAGAGGGTAGATTTGACTGATTATGGTTAGGAGGTCGTTCATGTCGAAAGGTTTAGTAAGTACAGCCGCAGCTCCCAAGTTGTTGGCCAGATCAAGGGTTTGTTTGTCCGGAAAGGCGGTGATCAAAATCATGGGCGGAAAATCATCGAATTTCTTGGTGGCTTCAAGAACTTGAAGCCCCGAAATGCCCGGCATGCGAATGTCTGATATAATTAAATCAAATCCGTGAAAATATTCCAAGGGTCCGGAAAATCCAAGATGTCTCATGAGATCATTTCCATTATTGGCCGTAATAACGTCACACCCCTTTTTCTGCAGATACCAGGAAAGCATCTTACGCATCTCAAAATCATCTTCCGTAAGGAGTATTCTCAATGGAGGATGTTTATAAAAAGAATCTTGTGGTGAAAAGTCCGCTTCATATGGCATACAATATTCTTCTTTGACCATATCCGCCTCCCGTAAGTGTCGATGGCTTTTCACGGCATGGATCCCGTTTGTGCCGGCGCCGGAAGGATTCCCGCCACTTTTTTCAGTGGATTTCCCCATTTCAAAACCTGTCGTTCAAAGAAAATCCAGTCCCGATGTTATCTTGATTGAATATTTAGCAATTCGTATGCCAGAAAATATCTTCCATGGACGGTTCCTTTCCAGAAATAGTATAATATATTGTAATAATAAATAAATATTGGTTAAATCAGGATCGAAATTTTCCGAAATGTATTGGATATCCGGCCTTTGGGGGCGGGGCATTTTGCGACATTGTGGCAATATGCCCCGGTCCTGGGGTGTCGCGGGAGGACGCCGGAAGTATGTCAGGCGAGCTTAGAACCGCATTGGTCAGTCGACCTTGTAGTGCTCGAGTTTGCGATACAGGGTTTTGCGGTCCAGACCCAGCACTTTCGCGGCCAAAGTTTTGTTGCCGCCGACCGTTTTCAAAACATGAAGAATGTATCGGCGCTCAACTTCCTGAACCGGAACGAGTTCGCTTGGGGTGTCACTTTCAAGGAGAAACCAGGAGGATTTATAATCGCGTATTTTTTCCGGAAGATCATCGACGGAAATTTTTTCATATCCTGTCAATACAACCGCTCGTTCGATGATATTTCGAAGTTCGCGCACATTTCCGGGCCATGAATAATTCAAAAGCTTTTCCGCGGCGGCATTGGATATCCCGGCAATTTTTTTGTCAGCGCGAATGGCAAACTGCTCGACAAAATGCCGTGCGAGAAGGAGAATGTCGGCACCGCGCTCCCGAAGGGGCGGAAGATCGATCTGAATGACATTGATGCGATAATACAGGTCTTCACGGAACCGGCCTTCTTCAATGGCGGTTTCAATGTCACGATTGGTCGCGGCAATGATTCGCACGTCAAAAGGGACTTCCGAAGTGCCGCCGATGGGGCGGACACTGCGTTCTTCCAGAGATCTAAGAAGCTTGGGTTGAAGGGACAACGGGATATCGCCGATTTCATCAAAAAAGAGCGTTCCGCCATGGGCCTGCAAAAATAATCCTCTGCGATCCGCCTTTGCATCGGTATACGCCCCGCGTTTGTGGCCGAAGAGTTCGTTTTCCAGCAGCGAATCCGGGAGAGCGGCACAGTTGACGGCGACAAAAGGGTTTTTACGCCGCCGGCTTCGTTTATGAAGGGCCCGAGCAACGAGTTCTTTTCCCGTTCCGGTTTCTCCGGCAATGAGAATAGACGTTTCAGTATCGGCAACGCGTTCGAGCCGGCTCATCAGCTTTCCCATAAGGGGACTTTCGCCAATCAATTTGTCGAACCGGTGAGATTTTTTGAGTGCTTTGTCCAAAAGCTTTACCTTTTCCTGGAGGCCGCGGTGTTTGACGGCGCGGTCGAGGGACAGGACAAGGAATTCCGTATCGATGGGTTTGTTGACGAAATCGTATGCTCCTGCGCGAATGGCGGCAATAACGGTCTCCATACTCCCGAACGCGGTAATGACGATGACCGGTATGTCCGGCCGGTTTGCAACGATTCGTTCGCAGAGCTCGATGCCGTTCATGTTCGGCAAATTCAAATCTGCCAGGAGGACATCAAAAGATTGTGTCTTCAGGATGTCAAGCGCTTTCTCGGAAGAGATGCACCATGTCGGCTGGAAACCGTGCCGTTTGAGATCATCCGCAAGCATCTCGCACATGATTTGTTCATCATCGACGATCAGGATTTTTCCGCGCATTCGTCAACCTCCAGCGGTATATAAATCGTAAAACAGCTCCCTTTGCCGGCCTTGCTCTGAACATCGATCCATCCGCCGTGCTCTTGAACGATGCCATAGGCAATGGATAACCCCAATCCGGTCCCTTGTCCCACACTTTTGGTGGTAAAGAAAGGCTCGAATAAATGGTGGATGTGGTCTTCAGGAATACCGCTTCCTTCATCTTTAATATATATTACCGCATAATTTTGTTCCGGGTTGCAATTTAGCGCCGGAGGGCATGCGTATTTCATATGGATTCCGAGTTCCAGATGTCCGCCGTCAGGCATGGCCTGAATTCCGTTCATCACCAGGTTGATCAAAACCTGTTGAATCTGATACGCGTCAATGGAGACCAGGGGGATGTCTTCGTTTGTTAAAAGCTCAAGGTTGACGTTCTGTTTTTTTGCGCTCGGTTTCAGCATTTCCATCACTTGAGTGGATAGATTCTTAAGATCGATCCATGACTTTTGAGGCGCCCGGCGTCTGGCAAAATCGAGGAGTTGGCGGATCAGTTTCGCCATACGCTCCGCTTGCTCTTTAATGATCCTCGAGCATTCAATAATATCTTCTTTGTTGAGATTTTCATCAATGATCAGCTTGGCTCTTCCTGAAACAACATTAAGGGGGGTACCCAGTTCATGGGCGATCCCTGAAGAGAGACGCCCCAGCGTCGCGAGACGTTCGGTATGGCGCAACTGTTCGAGTGCTGAAATACGGGCTTCCGTCTCTTTGCGGACCGCCTCTCGTGATGCCGCAAGCTGCTCGCACATTTGATTCATGGCCGTCGCCAGATTGGAAAGTTCATCGTGTCCATGAACAACAATTCGCTTCGAGAAATCACCTTCGCCGATCTGCCGTGTGAAATTCATCATACGATTCAGCGGACGGCCGACAAATTTAATACCCAGCCCCCACAACATGATAAAGCCCAGCAATGCCATCAGGATGCCGAGTATGATCGATCGCAATATCATTTTATGCACATAGCCCGTCAACTCGGCCAGAGATTCTGAGATTTCAAGAGCGCCGTGTGCGTCATTGCTGATTTTGACGGGAATATACGTATAACGATAACCGGGCCCATTGTCATCGGTTTTTTTCACTGAAATTTCTTGTCCGTTGAATACCGCGGCCAATTTTTTCAGGGCCACGCGGGGCATGTAAGGACCGCCTGAAAGACTGCCCAGCCAAACCCACCGGATCCGCATATGATTTTCCTCTTTATCCACTTTTTTGATCAGTTCCAGAGCACGGTTTCGACCGGATTCATGCCACGCGTCAAGGGTCAATTCCTTGACCGTGTTTCCCAGCAAGTAAGCGTTTTGCTTCATATCATTGTCAAACTGGTTGATCTCGCGCTTGACGGAAATGTATCCGTCGGCAGCCAAAAGCGCGATGATTCCCAAAAAAATTAAACTCATAATTTTTATCGTCAGTTTCATATAATTTCTCTTTTATACCCCAAAAAAATGCCGAAAATTTGATTTTAACCGAAGATTAAGTCACACTATGTGCCAGCCAGAACAGGGCCATTCCAATCACGACGGTGCCACCTAAAGATTTCGTTTTCAGGGCAAAAACAAAGGTCGGTATTGCCACCCAGAGTTCGGGTTGCCAGAGGGCGATATGGCGGGGCGTGCCGTTGGTCACCAACTCCGGCAAGAGGAGCGCGCTAAGGATGGCCGCCGGAATCAGGTCGAGCCATTCGACCAGCCATCGGGGCAGATTGCGCCGGGACAAAAACACCAGCGGGACCCAGCGGGGCAGATATGTCACCAGGGCCATACCGAGGATAACCCATATCACCTCCGGATGGATCATCTTGCGCCCCATTTTTTCAACCCCAGTACTGTCGTGGCCGCAATGATCGAGGCCAGAACAATGTATGAACTGCCGGGAATGATCAGAGAAAGGATCACCGCCACAGCGCCGGCAATGACCGCCGTTAGAACATAGAGGCGGCCTTTAAGCTGAAAAATCAAAAGGCAGATAAACATTGCCGTCAGCGCATAATCGATGCCGAATGCCCCTTGGTGGATAAATCGGCCGCTGTACCCGCCGATGATGCTGCTGACGATCCACGTAAGGTTTGCCGTATGATTCACCACCAGAGCCCGGTTCAAGCTCCATGTTTTCCGGCTGAACCGGGTGTGGTTAACGGCAAAACTTTCATCGGTAACGCCATAGGCGAAAAGGGTCAGTTTCCGGCGGGTGGCATCACCTAAAAATACCGCCAGAGACGAACTCATCAGCAAATGCCTCAAATTCACGGCAAAGGTCGTAAGGATTATCGAAAGCGCCCCTGCGCCGGTGGAAAGCATGGATACGGCAATAAACTGAGAACTTCCGGCAAACACCAGAATGGACATCAGCATAATCTCTATTGGATAAAGTCCGGCTTTTTGCGCCAGTACACCGAAGGCAATCCCAATGGGAATATACCCGAGACAAATAGGCCAGGCCGCCGAAAGGCCTTGCAGGATTGACGTCTTGGTACCACGCTTGTTGTGGGGAGAAATAGGATTATTCCAAAAGTTCTTCAATGGCTTTTAACAGGTCGGGCAGTTTGATGGGCTTGGTTAAGGTCCTCTGTGCCCCTAACATCTTGGCTAAATGTAAATAGTCCTGGGGACCTAAACGACCGCCTCCGGAAACGGCAATGATTTTGATGTCCGGAAATTCTTTTTTCAATTCCTGTATCGTTTCGATGCCGTCTTTTCCGGGCATAATGAGATCTGTGATGACGAGGTCCGTGGGGCTTTCGCGATAAAGCTTTACCCCCTCTTTACCACCTGAAGCTTCCAAAACCTCATGTCCGTTTCGCTCGACAAGCTGCCGGAGCATCGTCCGAAACTGATTGTCGTCGTCTATGATAAGAATATGCGCCATTGATTCTTTTTCCTGTCCTGTCTGTTCCTCTGAACATTAAGGGTTTAATTCATAGACCCTGTGCAGCATATCTCCGGGAACCAAGGCCATTGGTCAGAAGGGCCGAGAGGAGCTTCATATTGACAATTAAATTGTATATTTATTACGATTTTATTTATCGTATCAAATTTGCGGTAGAACTGTCAATTTTATTTGGGCTTCAAGAAAAATCAATTCAGGTCAAATGCGCCGCACAATATCGACGACCGCCGTATCACTGTCGCGGAAGATTCGTTGGAAGCGATTATATTTAAACGACATCCAATGTCAACCCGGCTTATTTCTGGGGGAAAATCATCTTGGCGCAAAGGCTCAAATCATATCCTTTAAGATCTTGCGCCAAATCCCGAAAGGCGGCTTCCGGCAAAAGCCCTAAAAAGAGTTGAACACCTTTTTCAAAAAATCGATCCTTGAGAACAAGAAAATCAAAGCGCTCCCAGCGTAAAGGGATAAAATCAAGATCCAACAAGCTTGCCACCGCCTCGATTCCGGGACCTGCATCGGCCCTTCCGGACAACACTTCAAGCCCCACATCCAGGTGCCGTCCAAGCTCCAGTTGGTACCCGTCGATCCGGTCTCCGATGATTCCGGCTTTTTTGAGTTCCGTGTCAAAAAGGAGCCGGGTCCCGGTTCCCAAAGGCCGGTTGACGATCTTTATGCCCGGCTTGTCTAAGTCGGCAACGTTACGAATCTCTTTTGGATTCCCTTTCGCCAGCAAAAGTCCCTGTTGCCGCTGACAGAAGTTGACCACTGCCGGCAACTGCTCCAGTTCATCTACGGCAAAGCCGAAATTGTAGTCCTCCCCGTTTTCCTGGAGCAGGTGGCTCGATGCAATATGGCAATGATTGCGACGGAGCATACGAATCCCTCCCATGCTGCCCAGGTTTCCGAAGACCGCCAGATGATCGGTATGCAGGCGATTAAAAAGAGAAATCGTCCGGTCAAGAAGGATATCGTTACTCCCGGTGATGACCAAAAGGCCTTGGTATGAGGGCAACGAGATGGTCGGTTTTGGGTAGTTGATGGTTTCATTCTCCAGCCATTGTTCTACCAGATAACGCGGGAAAAGCCACTTTCCCGTCACTTTAGTTGCCGGCAGTCCCTTTTCCGCTACCAGCGTATATACCATTTTTTCATTGACCCCTAAAAATTGTGCCACGTCTTTGGTTGATAAATATTTTTTCATTTTGTTTTGTCTTCTTGAATTATGATTGCATGGTCCAAATCGGATATTTTTAGATATAGATATCATATTCTTTTCTGTCAATAAGTTTAAAGCGATTATCTAAACTCATATTAACTTAAAATGACCATACAGCTGTCATCTTTGGTAATTTGGCGTTAAAACTGGTCAAACAAATTATAACAACAAGAAATAATTGACAATTATGATGCTAAGGGGTATTTGCTGTCTGAATCGCGAGTGTATTTTATATCGAAAACCCATCGCGAAAGCACAAAGGGACAAAAGCAGGAAATATTATATCCTTTTTTGTCCCCAAGACAAATCGGGATCTACGGCAATTTTCAATCAAGAATCGAAAATCTTTATCATTCGGAGCGGTGGAGGTGACGATGAAAAACGGTTTTACTCGGGTTTTGGTTTGCCTGGCAATGGGGTTATGCATGGGTTTTGCGCAAAACGGGTTTTCACAATCAGAAACAGATAAGACGGCAACCTATACCCTGGGTGAAATCGTCGTTACCGGCGAAAAGGTGGGTGTGCAGTCCGTCGGTACGGTACGGGAAATCACCGCCGCCGATATCGCCCGCCGGCATGTGCAAACCCTGGACAAAGCGCTGGAACTGCTGCCCGGGATAAATATTCGCACCGGCACCGACGGCGTGCCGCGAGTCGATATAAGAGGTTTTCGGTCACGGCACGTGCTGTTCCTGCTCAACGGCATTCCATTTAATTCCACCTTTGACGGGCAGTTTGATCCGAGCATCATTCCAGTGGAAAACATCGCCAAAATAAAAGTGTCCTACGGTGACAGCTCGGTATTATACGGCCAGGGCGCACTTGGTGGCGTCATCAACGTCATTACCAAAAAGGGGACCGAGGGGTTTCAGGGATCCGTAAAAGCGGAGACCGGGCAGCGGCACCGTAACCTGGGAAGTTTCACCGTCTCCGGAGCCAAAAAAGGGTTTAACGCTTTTGTCAGCGGCAGTGCGCTAAACAGCGACGGCTTTGTGCTGTCCGATGATTTCGTACCCACGTCAGAGGAAGACGGCGGTTTGAGAGACAATAGCGACAAAAGAGAAAAGAACCTTTTTGCCAATGTCGGGTATGCGCCGAATGAGCTCTGGCAAATCGGACTGGTCGCCAACAAGATGCGGGGGCAATACGGAAAACCGCCGATTACCATCAACGACAGTTCAGACCCGTTTGCTTCCAAGCCCAAGTACGAACGAATTGACAATTACGACGGTTTTTCCGGTCAGATCTCCGTCAGTGGCGATCTGCCGGGACCTTTCGGCATGCGCGGCTGGCTCTTTGCCAACCAACTGGATGAAGATGATAACCAGTATGACAATAACCACTACGACTCCATGGACGATCCCACCGTTAAAAACACCTTCAGAGAAAATAACACCACCAAAATCTTTGGCGGCACGCTACAAACTTCCGCTGATCTTAAAGCCGCCGGTCTTTTCACTGTCTCGTTGAGCGGTGAAGAACAGGCCTTCGATTCCAGCGGTGTTATCCGGGACGTTCCCGTCGGTGGCGGCGGTGGCGGTGGTGGCGGTGGTGGTGGTGGCGGCGGTGGCGGCGGTGGGGGCGGCAGCACGACTTACGCCACCCGAAGTTTCAGCGATGACCGATCGGTAAAGATCTATTCCACTGCCATTGAATACGAAGTCTCGCCCATTGACCGGTTGGGTCTGGTGTTCGGCTACAGCCATTACTGGTTTGACAGGGATAACGGCGACGGGGAAGATGATTACGGTTTTCTCGCAGGCGCTCATTATGATATTTTTGAAAACACTCGCATCAGGGGTTCTGCGGCCCGAAAGATCCGGTTTCCGTCCATTCGCCAGCTTTACGAGGAAGGCGACGGAAATACGAACTTAAAACCCGAACAATCTTACAATTACGAGCTGGGGATCGAGCAGCAATTTTCCGGTCACACCACTCTTTCGTTGACCGGATTTTATATTGATGTTACGGATTACATTGAAAAGTCGGATGTCACAAATATATTCGAGAACAACGATAAATACCGATTTCAGGGTTTTGAGCTGACGGCCGAGACGCGGTATTTTAAAAACCTCCTGCTACGGGCCGGTTACACGTTTTTGGATACCAAGGACGAATCCCCCAATACCGAAAAAGATCAATTGCAGTACAACCCGGAACACAAGCTGACATTTGAGACGCGATATGTTTTCGATTTCGGTCTTTCGGTGTATGCCAGCGTCCTGTATGTGGCCGACGAGTACTTTTATTCCAAGAATACACCCCTTCAAAAGCGAAAATTAAACGACTATACCCTGGTAAATCTCACATTGGACCAGGCATTTTTGAAAAAGCGGTTGCATGTTTATATCGGCGCCGACAACCTCTTTGACCGGAATTACGAACAGGCCTACGGCTTTCCCCAGGCGGGTAGAACCTTGTATGCCGGTGTTGAAGTCCGTTTCTAACTTTGGTTTAGGTTTGAGGCGACGCCGTAGATATTAATAAATGATGGGGAAAGTGTTTTTTAAGCATGCGGCATTCGGATTTTTAAATTGGTGCGATGAAAGGTAAAAAACCGGATCACGGCAGGGGAACCGGTCTGGCCCAGAGCGATGAGTCCAAAGGGCTGAAGATCAAGGGCCGCCTCTGGATAGAGAAAAACGGAAAGACCTTTTTAAGCTGGGGCCGTGTTGTGCTCTTGGAGTGTATTCGCGACACCGGCTCCATTGCGGCCGCGGCCCGCTCTCTGGAAATGGCATACAGCCATGCATGGTCTTTGGTCAATACAATGAACCGTTTGGCGGGGAAAGAGCTGGTGACCCGAAGTCTGGGAGGTCCCCGCGGCGGTGGCGCGCGGCTGACTCCCGAAGGGGAGGATGCGGTTGCCCAATTCTGGGAATTGACAGCTGATTTCAGACAATGGCTTCAACGTCAAAAGTTCTGATTTGCATGGCGGTATATTTTTTTTGAAGTCGCTATTCTTTTAAAAGAATAGCGATAAAGGAGGCTGTATGGATTTTCGTTTTGTTCTCACAACATGTCCCTATTGCGCCGTGGGGTGCAACCTCATTTTACAGGTGATGGACGGTAAGATCATCGGCACCTATCCGGCGAAAACCGGACCGACCAATGAAGGCAGTCTTTGTATCAAAGGATGGAATGTGCATGAATTCGTGCAGCACAAAGACCGACTGACAACACCCCTCATGCGCTGGGAAAATTCCCTGGAAGAAACCACCTGGGATGATGCGCTGAACTTTGCGTCTTCCGAACTGAAGAGATTAAAAGAAACGTATGGTCCGGAGAGCGTGGCATTTGTGGGTTCGGCCCGATGTACCAACGAAGAGACCTATATTTTCCAAAAATTCGCCAGAGCCGTATTCGGCCACAATCACATCGATCACTGCGCCCGTCTCTGACATGCCCCGACTGTGGCCGGGCTGGCCGCTGCATTCGGGAGCGGGGCGATGACCAACTCCTTTGTCGAACTGGAAAGCGCAAATTGTATCCTCGTTATCGGTTCAAATACCACCGTGGCCCATCCCATTGCCGCCAAACGCCTGATTCGCGCCAGGGAAAACGGCGCCAAGCTCATGGTGGCCGATCCCAGAAAGACCCATATCGCCACACTGGCCGATCTGCATGTCCGCCAGAATCTGGGCACCGATGTGGCGCTGCTCAACGGTATGATGCATGTCATTTACAATAACGGCTGGCACAACCAGGAATTTATTGATTCACGGACGGAAGATTTTCCTGCTTTTTTGGAAATCATCAGGCAATTTCCGCCGGAACGTGCTGCCGAGATTTCAGGGGTGGCGGTTGACGATATCGTCAAAATGGCCGAATGGTATGCCAAATCAAAAGCCGGTGCTATTTGTTATGTTCTCGGCATTACACAGCATTCCACCGGAACCGATAACGTCAAAAGTCTTGCGAATCTGGCCATGTTGTGCGGCCACATCGGACGACCGTCTACCGGCGTTAATCCCATAAGGGGCCAGAACAACGTTCAAGGGGCCTGCGATATGGCCGCCTTGCCCAATGTTTTTCCCGGCTATCAGTACGTGACGGCCCCCGGAAACCTGGAGAAATTCGAGGCCGCCTGGAAGGCCAAGCTGTCCGCCACGCCGGGCCTGACCATGATCGAGCAGATAGCGGCCGTCAAGTCAGGGACGGTCAAGGGATTGGTGGTTTTCGGGGCCAACCCGGTGTTGAGCTACTCGGACGCCAATTGGGTGGAGGAAGGATTGAAATCCGCTGAATTTCTCCTTGTGATCGATATCTTTCCCACCGATACATCGAAGCTGGCCCACCTGGTGTTGCCGGCGACGTCCTTTGCCGAATCGGACGGTACGTTCACCAACTCTGAGCGGCGGGTGCAGCGGGTTCGTCCGGCCATTCCCCCCATACCCGGAAAGACCAACTGGGAGATCATCCAGGAACTCTCTGCGCGAATGGATTATCCCATGACGTATCAATCCTCAGAAGAAATTTTCGATGAAATGGCACGCCTGACACCGTCCTACGGCGGGATGAGCTATGACCGGCTGAATGAGAAAGGACTCTGTTGGCCCTGTCCCAACCCGGAGCATCCCGGCACCCAATATCTGCACAAAGATCAGTTTGCCAGGGGCAAAGGGCAGTTTCAGGTCATCGATTACCGGCCGCCCGCTGAAGTCCCGGATGATGAATATCCGTTCTGGCTGACCACCGGGACGATCTTTACCCATTATCTTACCGGCACCATGAGCCGCAGATGCGCGTCCCTGCATCATGAAAACCCGGAAGTATTCATTGAAATCCATCCCGACGACGCCGGAAAGCTGCGGATTGAATCCGGAGAAGAGATCAAGACCAGCAGCCGGCGGGGAGACATTATGACCAAAGCCTTGATCACTGAAAGGGTGAGGCCGGGAGTGGTATTTATCCCCATGCATTTTATGGAAAATGCCGCCAATCGGCTGACCAACTCGGCCCTGGATCCGGTTACCAAAACCCCGGAATATAAGGTATGTGCGGTTAGTTTGAAAAAGGTGGCATAAACCCATTGCTTTTATGGTGGCTTGTTTTGTGGTCATCATCGGCCTTCCGGTCTATCCGCGGTTTTTCGGACGGCTGATATCCCGCGATTTCAGCAAGCGATCAAAGGTTTTGACAAGTCCGATTCTTGTGAGGTAATCTCAAAATTTGACACCATCGAAGACTGCCCTAACGTTGCAAAAGTCGGAGGGCTTCAGAGCCAAGGCGCCAAGGGTGAAGCCGTAGTCAACCTACTGCGAACCCTTGACAACGCAGGATCTGGAGTCCTCCGGCTTTCCAGGAGGGTAAACAACATGGCATCAAATAGACCCCATCCTTTGAATTCACCATGGGTTGGAAATCACAAATGAGGGTATTTCGATGATTTTTGTTTGAAACTCGAATAGATAATCCCCCCTTTTGACATGTTGTTTATGCAGCGTTAGGGTATAGAAGTACGAAGGAGAAGACAATGACCAAAATTGAACGGCTCGACGCGGTGCTGAGGGGTGAGAAGCCCGACCGGGCGCCGATATCGATGTGGTACCATTTCGGGAACCAGCACCTGTCGGGCGAGAAATACGCAGCAATAGCCCTCGAGTGGTTCGAGCACTACGATTTCGACTTTCTCAAGCTCATGAATGACTACTTTTACCCAATGCCCGAGGGCATCGAGGAGGTCAAGTCAATGGAGGGCCTTCGCAGGATCGTCCGCTTCGATCCCGAGTCCTGCGACTGGCGCGAGCAGCTCGTCGCCGTGAGGATCATCGCCGAGCGCTTGGCGGGGAAGGCGTACTTCATCGACACGGTTTTCGACCCCTGGCAAAGCCTCCAAAGGAGCATCGCCGGCGAGCATCTCGTCGGCCTCGCCCAGTCGGCACCGAACGAGCTCAAGGCCGCGCTTGATATCGTCGCGGACAATCTTATCGCCTACTCCAGGAAAACCCTGTCGCTCGGCGCGAGTGGGATATTCATGTCCCTCCTGGGCAGCAGCAGCCAGATGGACAGGGAGCTCTTTCTCGCGTTCGCCAAGCCGGCGGCGATGAAAGTTTTCGAAGCAGTGAAAGATTTCGGTTCGATGAACACCGCCCATATTCATGGCGTCGGCACATACGTTGACGACATTCTAAACCTTCCGGTGGCGATCATGAGCTGGGAAGACAGGCTCGAGGGCAACCCCTCGCTCGAGGAGATGAAGCGGCGCTGGCCCGGTGTCGTGATGGGCGGCATCGACCACGAGCAGGTCACACGCGTGTCCACAGCGTACTGCCGGGAGAACGTTCGAGAGGGAATGCGGCTCGGAGGGGAGAGGCGGTTCATCCTCGCCAACGGCTGCTCGATCCCCACGTGGCTCGACCCTCACGCGCTGAAAGCGATGGTCGACACCGCAAAAGCCGGAAAGGTTTGACAATAAGGTTCTGCGCAATCGTTCCGATCTATACCAATGCCGGAGCAGAACCGATGGAAACATTTATCATTTCCCTATCGGAGATGATCTTCTATCAATATATTGATTTGAAGATTTCCGGATGAAAGAATCGATCTGCAATTTATCCTATCGCTATAAGATCCCTTAATGTATTGGATTCGTCAGACATAT